>JAFASL010000542.1 GCA_019244535.1 Alphaproteobacteria bacterium | reverse complement strand
AGAGACCGACGATCGCCAGCCTAGCGGCGGGGTGTGATGTGAACGCTGCTTATAACCCGAACCACCCCTGTTCGATTTTGGAGCAGGCAGCGGTGCAGCCGGCGCCGGTCCAGACGGTCTCGGCCCAACAGTGGGGCGTCAATGGTTGCGACTTGAACGCCGCTTACGATCCCAACCATCCCTGCACGTCGACGCCGCAGATGGCGGCTTTATCAGCCCCGACGCGACCGGCTGTAGCGCCGCCTGCGAGCTACGGTGTCCAACTAGCCTCGGCTGACGGTTGCGACCCGAACGCCGCTTATAACCCCAACAAACCGTGCCATCCCGCAACAGCGGTCAGCAGCGCTTCGTCTGCGGCGCGATCGCACCAGATTGCCTCCGCGACACAAGCGGCCTACTACCCACCGGAAAAGCCATCGCCCCCGCAACGGTCGAGCCACCCCGCCGACTCGGGAGGCGATTGGGCAATCCAGGTGGGGGCCTTCGCCAATCCGGGCCTAGCCCGCGCGGTCGCGGAGGGCGCCCGCGCCCAGGCGCCGCACGAGCTCCACTCGGCCGCCCTGGCGCTGCAGCCGACCGCGCCGTTCGGCGGGAAGGTCCTCTACCGCGCCCGCCTCGCCCGTCTCTCGGCGAGTGCAGCGACGAGCGCCTGCACCCGGCTCAATCACCACCAGCTGCCTTGCGTCGTCGTCCGGCCAAACGGCGCCTGACCGCGGCCTGCCAGTACCGGCTCTGGAGCCGTACCAGCCAGCGAACAGCCGCGCTCTATCCGCGGGCGGGGGTGTGCTTCGCCAGGAACTCCTTGACGCGCGTTTTCGCTTGGGTCAGCGCCGCGCCGGTCTTCCACTCCGCGATGAATTCGCAGTTCGGGATGAGCTTGGAGAGCTCCTCGGAGATCGCGTAGGGGTGGGCTTCGTCATTACCCGCCAGCACGAGGCACGGCGTTCGGACCTTTGCGGCGAAAGCGCGGTCGACGCAGTAGACAAAGCCGGGGGCGTAGAGGTTCCGGCAGAACGCGTCTAGCACCTGCGCGGTGGCCTCCGGATGGTCTTTCAGGGTTTCCGCCCAGCCGTTGAACCGCGCAGGGCGGCCCGGCGCCATCGCGCCGACGCGGCCGATCGGCTGCGCCAGCACGGCGCTCTGGACGCGCTCGGGCTGGTGCTTGATCAGGTTCAGGATAAACGACCCGCCGATGCACTGGCCGTAGAGATGACAAAGGTCGATGCGCAGATGGTCGAGCAGCTCAATGTGGTCGCCGGTGTAGCTGTCCCAGCCGTCTTGCGCCGTGATCGGGGCGCGCGACCGGCCGCCGGCGTTGCGCTGGTCCATCGCGATGATGCGAAACTTGTCGGCGAACTCCGTGGTCGGGTTGATTGGCGCCGAGGGTTGGCTCCAGACGTCGATCACCGACTGCAGCCCCGCCGGCGCAAAAGTGAGGATCGGAAAGCCCTGACCGAACTCCTCGTAATAGATTTGCGCGCCGTGGTGTTCGAAGCTCGGCATGTCGGTGTCCCTTTCGTGCTGGCGAAGAAGCCGTCGCGCAAATGTTAATCGATCTCTTTCGCGACCCAAAGGGCTGGCGCGCCGGTCCGCAGTGAATGCCTGCGGTCAGGCTGTCACCGTCCGCCCAGTGGAGCGCCTGGGCAGAACACGGCAGGCAATGAGAGCTAGCAACGACAAGGCCACGATCGGTCCGGACGGGAAGTGCAATACTTGGGCAACACCAGGGGGGACCATAGCCAGCACGAACAAAGCTGCCAGCACGACCCTTTCCCCCCCGGCCAGTCCGGCCGGGTCGCGAAGCAGCCAAGCCGCCGCAACCCCGGCCAGCATCAGATCGTACATCAACGCGATCGGGATTGCGACGAGGGTTGCCGCGGTGAGCGCCGCCGCGCGGGTCGGCAGCGCAAGGCCGCGCCGCCACACGATCGCCACGAACAAGCCGGCACCAAGCGTCGCGGCGATTTGGGCGATATAGGCGGCGTGCGGGGTACCGCCCGCCAGCAGCATACCGCCAAACGGGGTGACAAGCGCGCCGAGATTGATGCGGCCGGATTCGTACGTCGCATGGGACTGAGTGGCGGCGGCGAGAAAGCCATGCCAGGTCTCCCAGCCGAAGATGATCAGCGACAAAGCGCAGAGCGCCGCAGCCGATCCGAAAGCAGCGCCGAGCGCGCGCCAATGACGGCCCGCGAGCAGCGCCGCCGACACCAGGAGCCCGAAATGAGGCTTGTAGCAGAGCGCTCCGAAACAGAGGCCGGCGAGGATCGGCCGGCGGTCGATCCACAACGTGCCGGCGCCAAACAGCGCTGCCGTCAGGAACGAATTCTGCCCCAAGCCCAATGCCCAGAAGAGCGGTGGGAACGCCAGCACCGGAAGCAAGGCCGTCCAGCCGCGCTCGGGCAAAATCCGGCGCATGACGATCAAGTAGAAAGCGAATGTTGCGGCCTCGAAAGCAATGAACGCCGCCAGATACGGCAGCCTGGCGAAGGCGGCGCACAGCAGCAGGAACACTGGCGGATAATAGAAAAACCGGTACTCGACGCCCGGGGCCGTGACCCGCTGTTCGGCAATGTCGTGGGCGGCCTGGTTATAGGCGAGTTGCGGCGAGCCAGCGTTGGCCAAGTCTCCGGCCGCATAGAAGCTGACAAAATCGGTTGAAGTCGGGCTGGTCAGCGGCACGATCAAACCGTGGGTCCCGGCCACCAGAAATAGAAATACCGCGATTTCGACCGCGAGCAAAACCCGGCAATAGGCCAGCACACGATCGCGGTCGAGCGCGCCCGCCAAATCGCCCAAAAGGAGCCTGACTACTGTCACGGTCTCTCCGTTCAACCGCAGGTGCCGCGGCAGGAAGATCCCAGCACTACGAAAGGTCGGTTAGGGAAGTATTAACTGTGCCGCGGGAAAAGAGCCGTTGCTCGCGCGGGCTTAACCGTTTGGTACGATTTACCCACCAGTATCGGGTACACGGATTTTTAACGGAGAGCGCGATGCGCGTCCCGGCACTCTCTCAGCGGTGGATCAGAAAGGCCCGGGCAGCGCTTTGGCTAATCGACGACCAGCGAGGCGCTACAGCGATCGAATATACATTGATCGTGGCGCTTATCGTGATGGCCGTCGTTCTTTTGATTACGCAGATTGGCGACTTCGTCAGCACGCCGTTCCAAACCGTCGCCGCCAAGCTTTGATGCGAGCCCGGCGTCTCGGAGAACAGAAAGCTTTTGACGCCGTCGGCGGGCCTGGGTCAATCTGAAGCGGCCGCTGGCGGTTTGCGGGCGGACCCCGAGATTGCCACAGCGGACCCCATCGATGGATCTTCCCCTCAGTGTTGTCGAATTGGGAGCGCAACTTCGCGGCGAGGGCAAAATCTCGCCCGATCCGGCGTTGTGGTCCGACCCGCAGGTATTCGCCGCCGAGCGGGAGCGGATCTTTCAGAGGTCGGTGCTGGCGATCGACCATCAAACGCGCCTCGCCGAGGACGGCCGGTGGTTTCGCTGCGACGCGGCGCCGCGCTCGCTTCTCCTGACGAGGACAACGGGGGGCCGCCTCCATGCGTTGCGCAACGTCTGCATTCACGCTGGCTACCCGGTGTGCGACAGCGAGGAGGAAGGGGAGGCGGAGCGACTGGTCTGTCCCTATCACGGATGGGAGTACGCGCTCGACGGAAGGCTCGTCGAACCCGAGCTCTCGTCGCGGATTGACCCCGCCCGGTTGCGGCTTCCAAGCTATTCGGTATGCGTCCGCAGCGGCGTGATCTTCGTCGGTCCGTCTGGCGCGGACGAAGCCATCGAGCAATGCGCGAGCGCGGTGCCCGCTTGGATGACGGCAGCGACCGTCGCGCGGCGGACCCGGTACAATACGGACCGGAACTGGAAAAGCGTGCGGTATTTCCTGCAATCCTCGCCCCAGCTTTTTCTCGACGGCCCGGCGGATTGTCATGAGTTCGGCCCCCTCAGCCTCGTCTTCGCGCAGCCGCAGCGAGCGGTCCTTTTGCGCATTGTTCCGAAGTTTGCCGAACAGACCGATGTCCACGTGATCGAGATCGCGGACGGGGATGGTTCGCACAATCCTCAACCCTCCTCGCTGTCCGATGGCTTGATCGCGCAGCTGCACACCGCCGACAATTCGCTCTCATGGTTCGGCCGCGATATCGCGCGATGGTATTGGTCATTGATGGCGCCGGGCGAATAGGCGCGCCGGGCGCGCCTCGATCAATCGATGTGATCCTCCACAGTGCATTCGATTTGCTCGCGGTCGTTACGGCCACCATCGTCTTTTATTTCTTACCGCTGCTGCCGCCGTCGTCCGTCGGGCAACCCTGGAGATTGCACCCGTCCTATGTGAGTTTCGCGGCCCTCGGAATGATGGCCGGGGCGCTTGCCGCGGGCACGGCGAATTTGTTGCTCAGCGGCTTCGGTGAGATCGGCAAAAGTGTAATTGGCGGCCTCGCAGGCGCAATCCTGGCGATCGAACTCCTCAAACGCAGGCTCGGCGTCACGGGCTCGACCGGGTTGCGCTTTGCCGCGCCGCTTGCCGCCGCGATCGCAGTGGGACGTGTGGGCTGTTTTTTTGCCGGAATGGATGACCGCACCTACGGTACCCCGACTTCGCTTCCCTGGGGGCACGATTTCGGCGATGGCATCCGGCGCCACCCGGTGCAGCTCTATGAGGCGATCGCAATGCTGGTGTTTCTCGTCGCCTTCACGGTGCTGCTGCGGCGCCGAAACCGGATTGCGGCGCGTGCGG
>JAFASL010000508.1 GCA_019244535.1 Alphaproteobacteria bacterium | reverse complement strand
CGGTGTCTCCGGATCAGCGTTAGGATTTCGGTCGCGGCTTTGGGGATATTGGTGCCGGGGCCGTAGATCGCGCTGACCCCGGCCCGCTTCAGAAAATCGTAGTCCTTGGGTGGGATGACGCCGCCGCAGATCACGAGGATGTCGCTGGCGCGCTCGCGCTTCAGCGCGTCGATCAGCGCCGGGACGAGGGTCTTGTGGCCGGCGGCATGGGTCGAGACGCCGACGACGTGCACATCGTTCTCGACCGCTTGGCGCGCGGCCTCTTCCGGAGTCTGGAACAGCGGGCCGATGTCGACATCAAATCCGATATCGGCAAAGGCGGTGGCGATCACCTTGGCGCCGCGGTCGTGGCCGTCCTGGCCCAGTTTGGCGACCAGCATGCGCGGCCGCCGTCCCTCGTCGCGCGCGAAAGCCTCGATCTCGCGCTGCACCCGGCGGAACGCATCGTCGTTTTGATACTGGCCGCCATAGACGCCGGTCACGGCGCGGATTTGGGCGCGATGGCGGGTGAACACCTTTTCCAATGCGTCGGAGATTTCGCCGACCGTCGCACGCGCTCGCGCCGCTTCAATCGAAAGCGCCAACAAATTGCCTTTGCCGCTTTTCGCCGCGGCAGTCAGCGCCGCGAGCGCAGCCTCGACCCGGTCTTTGTCGCGCAAGCGGCGGATGCGCTTTAGCCGCTCGACCTGCCGGTCGCGCACCGCGGTGTTATCCACATCCAGCAGTTCGATCGCAGCGGCCTCAGTAGAACGGTATTTGTTCACCCCGACGATGGTCTCCTCGCCGCGGTCAATCCGCGCCTGGCGCCGCGCCGCGGCCTCCTCGATGCGCAATTTGGGCATGCCGGCTTCGACCGCCGTTGTCATCCCGCCCAGCGCCTCCACCTCGTCGATCAGCGCCTTCGCTGCCGCGGCAATCGAGCGGGTCAGGCTCTCGACGTAATAGCTGCCGCCCAATGGATCGACGACATGCGGAATGCCGCTCTCCTCGGCGAGGATCAATTGCGTGTTGCGCGCAATGCGCATCGAGGCTGGCGTCGGCAATGCCAATGCCTCGTCGAACGAGTTGGTGTGCAGCGACTGCGTGCCGCCGAGCACCGCGGCCAATGCCTCCAACGTCGTGCGGATTATATTGTTGTGCGGGTCCTGCTCGGTAAGGCTGACACCAGAGGTTTGACAATGCGTGCGCAACGCAAGACTGGCCGGATTTTTGGGTGCGAACTGCCGCATCAATTGCGCCCACAACACCCGAGCGGCGCGCAATTTCGCGATCTCCATGAAAAAATTCATGCCGATCCCAAAAAAGAACGACAGCCGCGGCGCGAACTCGTCAATCGCGAGCCCGCGCGATAATGCAGCGCGCACGTATTCGAGGCCGTCGGCCAAAGTAAAAGCGAGCTCCTGCACCGAGGTCGCGCCGGCTTCCTCCATATGGTAGCCGGAGATCGAGATCGAGTTGAACTTCGGCATGTGCCGGGCGGTGTATTCGATAATGTCGGCGACGATCCGCATCGACGGCCCGGGCGGGTAGATATAAGTATTGCGGACCATGAACTCTTTGAGGATGTCGTTCTGGATCGTGCCGGTGAGCTTGTCCTGCGGCACGCCCTGCTCCTCGGCGGCGACGATATAGCCGGCCAGGACCGGCAGGACCGCGCCGTTCATCGTCATCGACACGCTCATCCGGTCGAGCGGAATGCCGTCGAAAAGGACCTTCATGTCCTCGACTGAGTCGATCGCGACACCGGCCTTCCCGACATCCCCGACGACCCGCGGATGGTCGCTGTCGTAGCCGCGGTGCGTTGCGAGATCGAACGCGATCGACAGCCCCATTTGCCCGGCCGCCAGGTTGTCGCGGTAGAACCGGTTCGACTCCTCGGCCGTCGAAAAGCCGGAATACTGCCGGATCGTCCACGGCCGATTGGCGTACATCGTCGCCCGCGGCCCGCGCAGATAGGGCGGGAAGCCGGGCATCATGTCGCTGAGCTTCAGGCCGGCGTCCTGGATACTTTCGAGGTCCGCTGCAGTGTAAAGCGGCTTGACGCGAATTCCTTCCGGGGTTGCCCAATCGAGGCTGTCAACTCCTTTGCCCTTCAGCTCGGCACTCGCCAGCCGCGACCAGTCTCCGAGGGCTTTCGCCGGAAATGAGCCGTCATCTGCCATCGTCTTCTCCCGCGCCCGTGAAGACTATATGGGCGCGGCGCGCCTCGCGTCTATGCGGCCCTCAGCCGGATCGCTTGGCGAAGGCCAAGTGCGTCCAGGTTACCGCACCGGTCGCGAGCAAGGGCGGCCGCGTGTAGCGCAAGAGGAGCTGCAGGCCCTCGCCATCCGCCAATTCGATCGTCTCCTCGGCGGACACGGCGAACATTCGCCGTCCGGGCGGCACGGGCCCATGCCTTAATGACATGATCATGACACCCCCGGCCCGCACCAACGAGACCACGCCGGGCATTGCGAGCCGCCGTTGCCCTTCGTCGAGGTGCATCCACACGGCGGTCAGCATGACGAGCTCGAACTGCTCGCCGCGTTCTCGAACTCGGACGAGGTCCGGAAGGCTATCGTCCAGCCATTCGATATAAAGCGAGGGATGCAGGGAAGCAGCGCGCAGCCGAAACGCGCTGGTCGGCTCGACCGCGACGACAGAATGTCCCATCGCCGCCAAAGCCGCCGCATCCCGCCCCGTGCCGGAACCGACATCCAGGGCTCGGCAGGGAGCGGCCGGGATCAAATGCAATTCCGGCCCATGTACGTCCGCGAATGAGAAGCTCTCGTATTGGCGGATCAGGCTCTCTGCTTCCTCCGCATATCCTTCCGTCCCGCTGACCGACCCCACCTGATCACCCCGTCAAACCCGGGCGGGGCGCAGCGTGTGCCGCAGAAAGATCGCTGCGGTCAGCAGCAGTATCGCTCCGGCCTGATGCGCCGCCCCGAGCGGGACCGGCACCGCCTGGAGCAACGTCGAGATCCCCAGAGCGAGCTGCACCGCGGTGGCTGCGAGCAGCAGATGCAACGCAATGCGAGCCGATTTCGGTGGCCGCCCACGTATGCCGGCCACCCAGAGCAGCAGAATGGTGATGGCGGTCGTGACGGCGAGTGCGCGGTGGTCGAACTGCACGGCGGCGATGTTCTCGAACCAGTTCAGCCATAGCGGCTGCAGCTGGGCGTAGCCGGCCGGGACCAGCCTGCCGTCCATCAGCGGGAAGGTGTTGTAGGTCAGCCCGGCGCGCGTTCCCGCGACAAAGCCGCCCGCCACAATGGTCAGCGCTGTAAGGACGAGCACGGCTTCGGAGGCCCGCCGCCAGCCGCGATTGGCAGCTGGAAACGGCGAGCTGCGGACGAGGCCGAGCGCCGTCCACAGGATCGCGGCATAGATCGTAAGAGCGAGGGCGAAATGGGCGGTGAGCCGGTATTGGCTGACCTCGACCCGGTCGGCAAGGCCGCTCTTGACCATGTACCAGCCGAGGAGGCCCTGAAGAAACCCGAGCAGCAGGATGCCGGCTAGTGGCGGCGCGAGCCGGCGCGGCAGCTGCCGTCGCGCGAGAAACCATAGAAACGGCACCCCGAATACTATGCCGATCAATCGGCCCAACAGCCGGTGGAAATACTCCCAGTAATAGATGCTTTTGAATTCGTCCAAGCTCATCGCGAAATGGATGGCCCGGTATTCGGGGATCTGCTGGTACTTGGCGAATTCGGCCGCCCAGTCGGAGGCCGACAGCGGCGGCACGATGCCGATGACCGGCTTCCACTCGGTGATCGACAGTCCCGACAAGGTCAGCCGCGTGACGCCGCCGACGACGACCATCAAAAAGATCAATCCGCAGCAGAGAAACAGCCATACGGCTACCGGCTGGAGCCGTTTGTCTGCCGCGGCCCAGCGGCCTGGCCCTGAATTCGCGATACTGGTAGCCGAGCTCATCAAGACGAGATCCTCATAAACTCGCCCAGTAGCCCTCTCCCCCCTCGGGGGCGGAGAGGGTCTGTCACCTATTCGGCAGCGCCGCGACGGTGCGAGAAGCCCTGCTCCTGGCTGGTGATGAATTCGAGCAGGGCGGCGCGCCCGTCTTCGTTCTGGCGGCGGGCGCGCAGAATTGCATCGCCGATCTGCGCGGGGTCCTCGACGCGCTCGCTCCACCCGCCGAGGTCGCGCGCGATGTTGGCGTAATTGCCGCCCAGGTCGCGCGCCCGGTAGCGCTCGTGCGACAAAGCCATCGCGTGCGTCTCGATCGCCATCGTCGAGTTGTTGAGCACGATCGTCGTGATCGGGATCCCGCAGCGCGCCGCCGTCTCGAAATCGAGGCCGGTCATGCCAAAGGCCGCATCACCCATAAAGTTGACGCAAAACTTGTCGGGCGCGGCGACCTTGGCGCCGATCGCGAGCCCGAGCCCGGTGCCGAGCTGGTGCGATTTGCCCCAGCCGATATAGCCGCGCGGCCGGGTCGCCCGGTAAAACGGGTTAAGCTGCTCGCGCGGGCTGCCGGAATCGTGCGTGACGATCGCCTCGGCCGGATCGATCACCCGCATAAATTCCGAGATGACCCGGTAGGGGTTGATCGGCCGCTCGTCGGAACGCAGTTTCGGCTGCCAGCGGGCGAGCCACTCCTCGCGCTTCCCGGCAAGTTCTTTTGCGACAGCATCCCCGCGTGTCTTGCCGCCCAGCCGATCGCGCACCGCCTCGATCAGTTGAGAGAGGACCAGCTTCGCGTCGCCGAGGATGCCGAGATCGGCGGCAAACGCCTTGTGCAGGTCGCGCGTGTCATTGGTCGCGTGGATGATCTTCTTGCCGGGCGGGATGACCGGCGTCGCGATGCCGTGGCGGGTGAAGCTGCACCCGATCCCCAGCACGAGATCCGATTTGTGCAGGATGTGGCGGCCGGGCCCGGTGAATGTGCCGCCGCCCGGACCGAGCGCCAATGCATGATCCTCCGGGAAGGCGCTCTTGCCGTCGAAGGTTGTCATGACCGGCGCCTGCAACAATTCCGCGAGCGCTTTCAGCTCGTCGCAAGCTTCGGCATAGAAGACGCCCTGGCCGGCAAGGATCATCGGGCAGGCAGCGTCGAGCAGCATGCGCGCGGCCTCGTCGATGTCGCGCTCGTCGCCAGCCGACCGGGTGACGCGGACTGGCCGGTATTCGCCTGGGTCGACACTCACCTCGACGCTGTGAACGTCCGCTGGCACTTCCACCATTACGGGGCCTTGCCGCCCGTTTTTGACCTGGCTGAAAGCGCGCCGCATGACGTTGGCGACTTCATGCGGGAGGATGATCTCTTCGACCGATTTGGTGATCGAGGCGTAGGTCCGGCTCGATTTGAACATCGGGAAGAGCTGAGCCACCTCGCGCGGGTGACCGAGGGGCAGAAACACCACCGGGCTCGAATCCGAAAAGGCGGTGGCGACACCCGCGAAGGCGTTTTCCGCACCCGGCCCGTATTGCATCGCGAACACGCCCGGCGGGCGGCCGTTGGAAACGCGGGCGAAACCGTCGGCCATATGGACGCCGACTCGCTCCTGGCGGCAGATGATCGGCTTGATGCCGATTGCCGCGGCGGCCTCGATGATCGGGGTGGTCGGAAAGCAGAACAGCGTCGAGATGCCCTCGCGCTTCAGGACCTCGGCAATAACGTCCATGACGAGCATCGGTGGTTCCTCCCAGCGACAGTTTGGGGTGGGCGGCTGACAGCCGAGTTTAGCTACCACGAGCCGGCAACGCCACCCGACGTCCTCCGGCGACCAAGTTTGCTGTTCTCGCTGTTATTTGCAGCCAGAAAACAGCCACAGGCTCCGCGTAACCAACAGAACCGCTCGGATTTTTTGGTCTCGAAGGACCAAATAACAGCAAAAATCCCTGCTGTTCTTCGCTATTCTGTTGCCGCATTGCGGGCGGCCGGACATCTCGCTCAAAAAACATTGCCAAACCTTTGTGGCTATTTTCCGGTCTCCAGGACGTTTTCCCGTCATTCGCGAAGCGAAACCGCGCTTCAATTGGAGGCCCGGGTGCGCGCATGGCGAACGCCGCCAGGACGGAAGGCGTGATCGAGGAGGCGCCGGGCGCCTAACGGACACAGACCAGTCATGGCGCTTGGCTGTCTGTGCAAGGAGCGCAGCGACGAAGCAATCCCGAGCCGCTAAGAGCGATGCTAGGTGACGTCCGGCGATGAAAGACGCGCCCGGGCCAGAGCAGCGAAATGGCCGTTTGGATGTTGTTCCAGATAGGCCTCCAACTCTTGGCGCCGATTGCTGTCCTTAACGGAATCCCAGAATGCCAGGTCGAGAGCGTCCGGGCCGGTGTTCCCCGCCTGGGGATCCGAAGACTCTTCGGGCGAAAGCGCGGCTGATTCGAGCCTTGCTCGCGCGAGAGACGCGAAGGTGCCCTCAGGATATTTTTCGAGGTAGGTTTCGAGCTCGGCCGGGGTGCCGTCTTTGACGCTTTCCCAAAACGCCAGCTCCAGCGCGGCCTCGCTGTCGGCGGACAATTCGGAAGCCGCGGTTGCAGTATCCGGGATACTTTCCGGCGACAGCGCGGCATCCAGACGTGTTTTGGCGAGCGCTGCGAATGTACCCTCCGGAAAACGGTCAAGGTAAGATTCGATCTCGGCGAAGCTGCCGTCCTTGACGCTTTCCCAAAACGCGAGTTCGAGTGTAGCCTCGGTGTCAGCCGACAATTCCGAGATCTCTGCCGATGCAGCGGGCATTTCCGGAGGCTCGCTCGCTGCTTCGGCGCTCGGAGGGTCTTTGCCGGCCTCGATATCGGCAATGTGCAGGCGGAAGGCTCGGATCGGATGCGCAATGTTTTTTACGAGCTGCTCCCCGAGGTCTTCGAAAATCATGCCGGGGCGATGACGGAGATGGTCGTGCACGCCCCGCGACACACAGATCTCGCCGCCTTTGACCAGTCCCTCCAGTCGCGCGGCGACGTTTACGCCATCGCCGAAAATGTCGCCCTCCTTGACCATGATGTCGCCCACATTGATGCCGATCCGGAAGCGCATGCGACGTTCTTCGGGTTCGCCCTCATTCGTCTGCGCGAGCTTTTCCTGTATTTCGACCGCGCAACGGACGACACCGAGCACACTGGCGAATTCGGCAAGCACGCTATCGCCGGCGGTGTTCGCAATCCGGCCTTTATGCTTCGCGATGAGCTCATCGACAATGGCACGGTGAGCAGACAATGTCGCCAGAGTGGCTTCCTCGTCGCCATGCATCAAACGACTGTACCCCTCGACATCCGCCGCGAGGATAGCTGCCAGCCGTCTTTCGAGCGGAGGGGCTTCCATGCCGAAAACCTGCGTTCGTGGCACCCTCTAGCTTTTGAGGGTCAGGTCAGATGCGCGTCCTTCAGCTGCTCGTCGGTAATGCCAACAGCACCTTCGAGCCGAACTCCCGCCATCTGTGCTCCCCATAGCGACGCTCCAGTCAGATCGGCGGCGCACAGGTTGGCGCCCGACAGATCCGCGTGATCCAGCTTGGCTCCCCGCAAACCGGCACAGCTCAGATCTGCATCGCGCAGATTGGCCTGCCACAATGATGCCGCTTCCAATCTCGCGTGCCGCAGATTGGCGCGGCCCAAGCGGGCGTGATCGAGGTCCGCGCCTTGCAATGAGGCATGGCTCAGCTCAGCCTCGCGAAGATCGGCCCTCCACAGCGACAGACCTTGCAGCTGGGTGTAAGAAAGTTCGGCTTTCTTGCCAGCTTGCCCATTCGATTCCAGCCACTCGCGGTGGTCCGCCAGAATCTGCTTCAAATGTTCAATCGGCAACTCCCGACAAGTAGGAAACGTCCTCCGTCGGTTTTTCCGTCGCCGCCGCAGCTTTGATCGGGCGAGCCCTGTCATGTAAAGTTGCCGCTATCCGGCGTGAAGACGGCTACCGGCATTTTTCCGAGTATCGCTTTCACTCCCACTGCTTCACCGCGAATCTCGAGGTTGCCGCCACAAAGAATGTCTTGCCAATGGGCCTGCCCGGCCGCGGCTCGCGGCCAAGGGATCTCCGTTCCGGTCCAGTCGCAATTCTCCTCGCAACGCATCGGAAAACGCATGGCGGTCACCACGACCATGTCCTCCTCATGGCGGCGAACAAAGGCGCAGATCTGGTCAGCTCGTGGGCCGGTCGCAACGAGCGGCTCGTATCCGCCCCGCGCAAACAGCTCGGGCCGGGCGCGCCGGTATCCCAGCAACGCAGCGATAATGGCGAGCTTGACCCGTCCGTCGCGCCAATCCTGGATCATGTCGAGCATTCCCGCTTGGCGGTTTTGCTCCAATGACGCGGCGACCTGACAAAGCAGCTCGGCCCGCCCCGGGTAATCCACCGGGCGTCGGTTGTCGGGATCGACCAAGCTGAGGTCCCAGAGTTCTGCGCCCTGGTAAATATCGGGCACCCCGGGGAGTGTGAGCTTCAGCGCGGTCTGAACAAGGCTGTTGCGAATGCCGAGCCGCGCGACGTGCTCCTCAAATGCCAAGAAAGCACTCAAAAACGCGTTGGGCCGAGACACGTCGAGCGCTTCACGTACAAATCCCAAAATCGCGTCTTCGTAAGCCGCATTCGGGGAATCCCAGGTGGAGCGGAGCTTCGCCTCGCGCACCGATTTGATCATCGCCCCCTCTACGCGTCCGCAGAACGTGCGCAGCATCTCGGCATCGGGGCTCTCGACGCCTGTCAGCTCAGCCGGCCATGAAGCGAGCAACAGCTGATAGAACAAATATTCGTCATTGCGGTCGGGCGGCCCCGTGCCCTCGACGTCGCCCCTGCGAGCGCGTAGGATGCGGCTCCACGCCTGGACTTGCCGCGCCCATTCCTCCGGCATCTCCGACAGCACAGCGAGCCGCGCGCGGGCGTCCTCACCACGCTTGGTGTCGTGCGTCGAGGTTCCCAGCATCGCATGAGGCCAGCGCTCGGCCCGCTGGGTATTGGCTCTATGAAATGCGGCCAATGTCACGCCAAGATGGTCCGGGTGGCCTCCGACCTCGTTCAACGCGACAAAGCGGTTGTAGCGGTAAAAAGCAGTGTCCTCTAGCCCTTTCGCCATCACCGGCCCGCTATACTGCTGCACGCGCATCGCGAAGCGGACTACCGACTGCCGGCTGAAGCCGCTGCGCGGCTGCGCTATCAAGTCAGTTGTCAAAAGCCGGTGCAAAAAATCGAATACGCTCGGATCCAGGTCGGTCTCGTTGCGCCGTGCCTGTGCGACCGCCCAGTCTATATCGCGGCGGTCAGCTTCAGTAGGTTCTGCGGCACCATCGACATAAGTGCGGTAAACCGGAAAACAGGCGACGATCTCCTTTAGCGCGCGCTGCAGAATATTGCGAGTGAAGTCGGCGGTCCGCGGGTTCTGCCGCCCGATGCGCGATGCATCGCGGGCGAGGACATTAAGCTCGCTCGCCATTTCATTGAGCATGATCCGCGACTTGCAGTCACGAACGATCGCATCAAAGGCGCAATGCTCGCCGGTAAAACCCGCGTAGGCGCTAGTGACGCCCTCCTCGCCGGCCGGATCGATCAGCAGGCCGAGCACCAAATTGGCGAATTCGTAGCCGGTCGTGCCCTCGATCGGCCAATCCTCCCGCACCGCCTCATGCCGAGCTAGGATCTTCTCGACGACGAGGTAGAACGGGCCCGGCGCCTGTTCACGCAGACGCAGGAGATAGCCCTTTGGATCGAGCAGCCCATCGACATGGTCGATGCGCAAACCGTCGAGCACCCTATCGCGCAACAAATCAAAGGCTAGGCGGTGAGCGTGGTCGAACAGCTCCGGCAATTCCATGCGCAGACCGGCGAGCTCGTTGATGTTGAAGAAACGCCGGTAGTTGATGTCATCGGCGGCGACGCGGAAGTGCGCGGCGCGCCAGTGCTGGTCCTGGATCAAGGCATCCAGTTGACGCCAGGTTTCGAGGCGCCCCGGCTCGCCGTTAATGCGGGTTACCGCCGCTGCAACCGCTTCCTGCACATCGTCGCGCTCCCGCACGAGAGTCCCGAGTTCAGCTTGCAGATCCTTAGCGTGCTGTGCAATGCGGGGCCGCCAGTCCGCCAGACTCGAAAAGGCGTCGCCTAGCCGCTCCAGTTCCGCGTGATCGTTCCCGAGCACACGAGAGTAGTGCAGGGGGTTGATCGGCAGCTTATGCGTATCGTAGGCCCATACGGCAAAACCGCCAGTCTCCGGGTCGAACCGTAGCATCAGCTGCCCCGCTTCCAGCACGGCCCCGTACTGGTCCCCCAGCAAGGGCACGAGCAGCTTTTCGTGCAGATAGCGTCGGTCCGGCTCCCAATCGATGTCAAACCAGCGCGCGTATTCGGATGCCGGACCCCATTCCAGCACGTCGATCCACCATGGATTATCGGAACCGCCGACGCCCATGTGGTTTGGTACGAAATCGAGAACCTGGCTGAGACCGTTCTGGCGAAACGCCGCAACCATGTCACGGAACGCGGGCTCGTCACCGAGCTCCAGGTTGAGCCGGCCATGATCCACTATGTCATAGCCGTGCGTACTGCCCGGCCGCGCCTTCAAGTATGGCGAAGCGTAGACGTGGCTTATTCCCAGCCGAGCCAGATAGGGAGCGAGGGCTGCCGCATCCTCGAAGCCGAACCCTTCATGAAATTGCAGACGGTAGGTCGCCCGAGGAATCGGGGCCTGACCGGTCTCAGACATCTTCGACGTTTCCGCAAGGGATTTTAGCCCCGCGCTCGGCTCGGAATACCGCCGAGATGTCATTGAACCGCGGCCAGGCCGAGAGCTCCTCCAAGGTCATCGACAAGCGCCGCCGCCAATTCGGGTGTTCATCCGAAGTAGCCGGGATGTTGACCGGATCTGCCTCGTCGGTGACGTCGTCTATTTGCGCCATCGCCAGCACAGACGGGGTACGGGCAATAAAGGCGTGCATCGCCCGCGCCAGCGTCGGGATATCGGGTTTTTGGTCTGGCGCCAGCAGCGCTTCGCGGTACAGCGCCTGGAGAAGCTGGTTTCGGTCGCGTTCCCGAGCCTCGCGTTGGCGCCGGGCTTCGCCAGGCGTCGGATAAAGGCCGTGCGCTTGCTTCAAATCGAGATCGCGCCCTTCCCACCAGCCGCGCAGCGTCGGCAAATCGTGGCTGCCGAGAACCGCGAGGGCTGCGGCCGGGTAATCACCAGGCGCGCGGAAGGCGCCGGTCTTGGGATCTTGCTCAAAGTACAACACGCGATAGGACAGGATCTTCGCCTTCGCCATGCGCTCGCGAAACCCTTCTGGCACCGTGCCGAGATCCTCCCCCACGATGAGGCATTTATGACGATGGCTCTCCAGCGCGAGGATACCAACCAGATCCTCCATCGGATACCGAACATAGGCACCGGCCGCCGGTTTTTGGCCCTCGGGAATCCAATAAAGGTGCTGGAGCCCCATCGCGTGGTCGATCCGCAGCCCGCCAGCATGCCGCATATTGGCCCGGACTAACTCTACGAAGCTCCGGTACCCTTGATCGCGCAGTGCGCGCGGATCAAGCGGCGGCAGCCCCCAGTTCTGCCCGGCGGGATTGTAGATGTCTGGCGGGGCGCCGACCTGCGCTCCCGAGACCACTGCGGCCGCATTGGCCCAGGTCTCGGCGCCGGCTCGATCGGCACCGACCGCGAGGTCGCGGTAAAGCCCCACGGCCATGCCGCGTGCCGAGGCGGTGGCTGCCGCGGCGGCGAGTTGCTCGTCCGCGAGCCATTGCAGCCAAGCGAGAAACTCCAGACGGGGGCGGTTCTCCGCAGCGAACCGCTCCACGGCGGGCGAGCGCGGATCACGGTATTCGGCGGGCCAGGTATGCCAATCGGCGTGTGCAGCGCCTTGATTGGCGAAATGCTCGCGCAACGCGAGAAACTGGCAATTGCGCTCCAGCGTCTCGCCGCCCTCGCGCCGGAACGCGTCAAAGTCTTGCCGGCGCGTGAGGTCCGCCGAACTCCGGAAGGCGTCGAACAGGTGTTGCAGAACGGAAAGCTTGATCGCCGTCACCTCCGCATAGTCGACAAGGTGCTTTGCACGGCAAGCTTTTACTCTCTTTTCAACGGAATCGGAGGCGGCCAGGTCCCTTAACTCGGGGCGGTGCAGCAATTCGGGCACGGCCGGTACATCGATATTGAGAATGTTCAGCAACACGCGGCTCGCCGGCGAATAAGGACTGGCATGCTCCGGGTCGTCCGGAAACATCGCATGCAGCGGGTTGAGGCCGATCACATCCGCGCCGCGATCGGCGGCGAGCCCCACGAGGCTGCGCAAGTCCCGGAAATCGCCAATGCCCCAGTCGGTCGCCGAGCGCAGCAAATAGAGCTGCGCGGCAATGCCCCACAATCGCCGGCCGCCGGCTACTGCCGGCGGGAGCCAGCACTGGCCGGGCGTTATTACGAGGATCATCGACGCGCCGCTCGGCGCGACCGTGAGGCGGTGATACCCCCAGGGTAGGTCGATCTCGAGCGGCAGCCGCCGGCGCTCCACCAGAGTTCTGTCAAAGTCGCGGGATCCGACCAGCTCAAGGTCGTCAAACGTCGCGCGTCCCTTACGCTCGGCCCCATCTTCCAATACGAGGCGCCAGTTGATCTCGCCGGCGCCTGCAGCAAAGACCAGTTCCACGGCGGGCGATCGGGTATCGGCTCGCAATACCTGAATGGGCGGCAGAGGAGA
>JAFASL010000497.1 GCA_019244535.1 Alphaproteobacteria bacterium | reverse complement strand
G
Organism: Alphaproteobacteria bacterium; assembly: GCA_019244535.1. Lineage (GTDB taxonomy): Bacteria > Pseudomonadota > Alphaproteobacteria > ATCC43930 > CGMCC-115725 > AP-15. The sequence continues at coordinate 3,111 of JAFASL010000497.1, read as the reverse complement.
GTCACACCGTCGAGCCGGCCCCGTGCCTTTCCGTGCAGCCGGTCCTTGACCTCTTCGAGAATGGCGTCGAGCGTCAGCCCGGCGTCACCGACTGCCGCCAGCTCGGTGGGGACGTCCTTGTTGATGTCGGTCGGGTCGAGCGTCGCGTGGGCGATCCGCATGCCCTTTGGCATCGGCGTCGCAAAGCTGGACCGGGTGAAGCTGCAGCCGATGCCGAATACCAGATCGGCGTTGTGCAGGAATGTATGGAGCTGCTTCGAAATGCCGATGCCGCCCGACCCGAGCGACAGCGGGTGGTTTTCCGGGAATGCGCTTTTACCGGGCAACGTCGTCATTACCGGCGCTTCGAGCAGTTCGGCCAATTGCTGCAATTGCCTCCACGCCTTGGCGTAATGGACCCCCTGCCCCGCGACGATGACCGGGCGCTGGGCTTCGACCAGTGCCGCGGCGATCTGCGAAACCGACCGGGGATCGGGACCGCTCTTCAACCGCGGGGTCTTCTGATACTCGATCGGCCCGCTGACCTCCTCGCGCAGCAGATCGGAGGGGAACTCGATCAGCACCGGTGCCGGCCGACCGTTCTTGACCTGTGTGAAGGCTCGGCGCAGCGCTTCTTCGGTGGCACTCGGAACGGTGACCTGTTCGCACCATTTGGTAACGTGCCGGAAATTGAGCGCGGCGTTAAAGTTCGGGCGGACCTGGTTGACGTTGCGGGCATAGCCGGCGGGGAGCACGACGACCGGGCAGGAATCCCCCCAGGACTGCGCGACGCCGCCAAAGGCGTTCTCGGTGCCGGGGCCGTGCTGCATTGCAAAGACACCGATGCGGTCGCCCGAGGTGACCTTGGCGATCGCGTCGCACATATGCAGTCCGATCCGCTCCTGGCGCACCATGATCGTGCGGATGTCGGCCTCAGCCGCGGCCTCGATGATCGGGTTGACCGGATAGCCGATCAGAAACTCGATGCCTTCGCGCTTCAGGATCTCGGCGACGGCGTTGGCGACCTTCATAGGTATCCTCCTTGGTGCTCAGCAGTGATCGCACGATTGTGACACAAGCGATACGCTAGATGCTGCGAAAAACCCAACGGGCTCAGCCGATCACGCTGAGATGGCAGGTCCGGGTTCACCATCTACTGCAATCAAAACTCGTGCCGATTATGACGCGTAGCTGTTTCTGCAGCAAATCAGCAGCCGGTGACAGCGACCTCTCGCGACTAGCCTGAGGCATCCACCGCCCTGCCATGAGTTCCTCGAAATGAATTCGCGGACTTCCGCCGGAAATGCATTGGCCTTCCGGGACAACCGTTCGACCTGGCATTTCGCGGTCAACGACTATCACGCCGAACCCGCCTTCTGCATGGCATCAAGATTTGTCGGCCAGAAGCTGAACTGAGCCGCGGTCGATATGGAGCTTGGCAGGTGTGCGAGTCGCCTGCTCTGAGCGTGTAAGCGAAACATTTCCCAGTGTGAAATAGGTCACACCTCGTTGGCTGACCTGTTAACTAAACTGCCGGGAGACGGAGGTCATGTCCCTCATCGGGATGGCCAAAGCGATGAAAGAGGGAGGCCGATATGAATGATGCCGGGGCAAAATTTGACGACCGGGATGGGGAAGGTCCAGCAGGATTGCGTGGCGAAGAGGAGACAGCGGCCCAACCGCAAGGCGACAAGTATGCCCCCGATAGCTTCGCCACAGACGCGCTTGATGAAACGCACCTGCTGCTCGCCTATGCGGCGAGCGCAGGGATCAATATCGAGCCGGAAGTCAGCGAGGCAATCGCGCGTGCGCGTGCGGCGAATGAAAGGCATAGCTGGAACGCAGACATCGAGGCCAAGTTCTGGCCGGCAAAAAGCAAACTTAGTCAAAGTGTAAAACCGGTCACAGTGGATAGCCTTGCCGCCGGAAAATTTGGCGCAGCGGCCATTGCTACAAGAAGATACTTTCTCTCGACGGTTATCCTGGCGGCCATAATTGTTCCTATCTCGATAGTGATGTTCATCAATACAGCGGTCTCAAATGACGTTAGGGATCTGCTCAAGGAGAACGACGCCGCTGCCATCGCAGTCCACGAGCAATTGGTGAACTACCAATCTGCATTGGAACAATCGACACGAATCCCCCGCCAGCCCGCCGATCAGAAGGGGAACTCCGGAAATTCGCCCGGTGTGTCGGAAGCTCTGCTGTCGCCTAACCTCATCGAGAAGTTAGCGCAGTTTGCGCGTGTCAGCCGGCAGCTCTTCGCCGAGTCTCGGGTCTTGAACATGTTCATACTCAATTCAGCGCAAGAACCATGGTGGGCAAGTATCGGAAAGGACAGCACTGGAAAGGACATCACGCGAGCCAATCTCGAGCTTGATGTGCGGGCGGGGGATCGAGCAGGCGACGGGTTCCCGTCAATTATAACCCAGGGATTTGAAAAGCTGGCGACATACCAGGACATCCGGTCCTTTGCCAGGCAGACGCAACAGATGAACTTGATACTCTACGGAGCGATAACGGCTTACGTGTTGCCGGTTGCCTATGCCTTGCTTGGCGCCTGTGCATTCGCGCTGCGGAATATGGCCGCGCAGACCGGCACAAAGACCTACCAGCCATCCTACTCCAATCGGGCGCGCTTGATTATCGCCCTTATTGCCGGGACCGTGGTTGGTCTGTTCAATAACTTCACCCAGGGGGTTTCGGTGTCGCCGCTCGCAGTCGCATTTCTCGTCGGATACGCGGTAGAGGTATTTTTCTCCTTCCTCGACGCGTTCGTCCACACGTTTGAGAGCGTGCGCAACCCCAGGGCGCTTGGCGCGAGCGCAACCGCTTAAGGCATCACGCCGGCTTTGCCGGGGGATGGCGGGGACCGACCCGTTCGAGGCACTGGCGCAGGACCACCGTAAGGTGCTGGCCCTGTTGGACGGCATCGAGGCGACCGATAGCGCCACTGTCACGTGGCGGGCCACGATGCTGTTGTAAGTAGGCAAACCGGACACGCGCGCTGCCGGCGTCAGCCGGGCAGTGCCGGGCCGGGGCCTCTTCCGTATATTGCTCCATGTTGATCCGTGGTATCCGTCGCGCAGTGGAAAAACGTGGCCTGATGCCCCGGCGAACCTCGCAGCTCGC
>JAFASL010000448.1 GCA_019244535.1 Alphaproteobacteria bacterium | reverse complement strand
CTGGATAATCCGCATTACGTCTCGCATAAGAATGCGGAGAGGTCCGGCATCGCCCCAAAGACCTGGGAGCAGCCCGCGGCGATCAGGCGCTCGGCATGATCGGCGGGGCAGTGGCCGCCGCCGCAAAACCCGACGACCGGCATGCCGGCCGCGACTGCCGCCTCGACACCGACTGCGCTGTCTTCCACGACAATGCAGCGCTCGCACGCCGCACCGAACTGCCGGGCCGCGAACTGGAACAGGTCGGGTGCGGGCTTGCCTTGCGCGACTTGTGACGCGCTGAAGACGTGCGGGTCGAATAGCGGTAGCAGCCGCGTCACCGCGAGCGCGTGGCGAACCCGGTCGAGGTGGCTGTTCGACGCGACGCAGCGCGGCCCCGGCAGGGCTGCGAGCAGCTCTTCGATACCGGGTATAGCAACCAGCTCGCGTTCGAAGGTCGCATCGACCTCAGCGCGGAAGGTGTCGAAGAACCCGTCCGGCAGAGCGCGCCCGAAGCGGGTCTCTACCTCTGCGGTCAAGGTGATGCGGTTTTTGCCAAAACCGAGCACCATCGCCTCGTCCATCGTAATCGGGAAGTCGGCAGCCATCAGGCAATTGCCGAGAACTCGGCCGAAAATGATCTCGCTGTCGATCAGCACACCGTCGCAGTCGAAAATGACGAGATCGGGCACGAGGAAACTCTGAGTGGGGCCGGCGTTGCGGCGTATATGGCCCTAAATCGTGATCTGTCACCGTCCACGCTTCACGGTCCATACCGAGCGCGAACGTTCGCCCTTTTCGCCCGTCGCATGCGGGGCCATAGTGGCCCCGCGAAAACGGAGGAGAGCATGGCCGTTACCCTCTACGACCTCGCGGGCGCCGAAGCGGATCGTCGTTTTAGCCCATTCTGCTGGCGCGCTCGGATGGCGCTGGCGCACAAGGGGCTCGAGGTCCAGACCGTGCCATGGCGCTTTACCGAAAAGGACAGGCTCCCTCAGCCGAATGCCGGCCGAGTGCCGGTCATCGTCGACGGCGGTGAAGTTATCCATGATTCTTCGGCGATCGCCGAGTATCTCGAAGAGCGCTACTCCGACCGGCCTTCGCTCTTCGGCGCGGAAACCGGGCAGGCGCTAACCCGGTTCGTGCAGAACTGGACAGAGACTGCGCTCCAGCCCGGCCTGATCGGCTTTGTCGTGCTCGACATTTACCGCCATATTGGCCCCGAGGACCAAGCTTATTTCAGGAAATCGCGCGAGGAGCGGTTCGGCAAAAAACTCGAAGAGGTGGTCAAGGACCGCGACGCGCGTCTGCCGGCATTCCGCGACAGCCTGGCGCCGCTGCGGCGCACCGTCGAACGCCAGGCTTTTCTGGCCGGCGCCACTCCCGCTTATGCCGATTACATCGTTTTCGGCGCCTTTCAGTGGGCCCGCGCGATCAGCGATTATGAGCTGCTCGCCGACGATGACCCGATCGCCGCTTGGCGCGCGCGGATGCTCGATCTGTTCGGTGGCCTCGCCCGCAAAGGTCCCGCATACGGCAATTGAGGATGGGCGGACCGAGCGGGATCGCCACAGCCGCTCTGATCCTGCATGCGCTTTCCGCCGTCGTCTGGGTCGGCGGCATGCTGTTTGCCCATCAGGTATTGCGGCCAGCCGCGGCGGCGCTCGATCCAAGGCCGCGGCTGCTGTTGTGGTCAGGCGTACTGGGCCGGTTCTTTACTTGGGTGATCGCCGCGATCTTCCTGCTGTTGGCGAGCGGCTACACGCTGGTGTTCGCAGTATTTGGTGGCTTCGCCCGAGTGGGCCTGCACGTGAACCTGATGCAGGGCATCGGCATCCTGATGATGCTCTTGTTCTTTCACCTCTATTTCGCGCCGTGGCGCCGCTTCCGCCTAGCGATTGACCGGGAGGACTGGGCCGAGGGCGGCCGCCAGCTCGGCCAGATCCGCACGATCGTAACAGTGAACCTCGTACTTGGCCTGATCGTCGTGGGAATCGGCAGCAGCGGCCGCTATTGGGGCTGAAACTTATCGCGCTCGTCTCGGCGCGACAAATGCTGGAGGTCGAGGCGGCGCAGCCCAGCCTCCATCGAGGTCTTGCCGTCCGGAGAGGTCCAGGTTGCGCTCAGCCCGCCGTCGGCGCGCGGGCGAAATCGCAGGGTGCTCTTGCCCTTTTCCTCAAACATAAATTCGCCGTCGACGAGCCGGCCTTTACGACGGCTCCACTCCGCGGGCTCGTTCTCGTCGATCCCGGGGCCGATCGCGTACACGGCGGCAATCTCGCTGCCATGAGTGTCCTCGATTGCGAGGAGCACCTCGCGCCCGTTGGGATAAAACCCGTACCACGACTGGCGCCCGCCAGGTCCGCCGCCGCTCACCCGACCCGCCGGCGCCGAGCCTCCCACCGCCGCGGCGGCGGCGTGCACAGCGGCGCGCGGATGCACGAGTTCGTCCGGCAGCCGCATCTCGGAGCTCGGCGCTTCTCCCCAGGCGGGTTCGCAAACTTGCTCGCCTTCCATCTTCTCCGCGTCGAGAAAATCGCGAATACAGCTGCCGAAACGGCGCAGGAATAAACCTGTCGATGATGCCCAATGACCGGCCAGGAAGGCGGGCTGATCAACCACGCTAAAGCCGATTTGCCGGCCTGACAGGATCGCGCGTGAGCGCTCACCACGGCCCCCCGGATCGAAGTCGTCGCCGTGGAAATAGAAAAGCATGACGCGCGCTCGCTTGACTCGTTCTAGAAGCGGATAGAGCCGCGTCGCATTGAGGCGCCACGAATCGTAAAACTCGTCGAAATTACCGAACGCAGCGGGTGCTGTCGCCACAA
>JAFASL010000052.1 GCA_019244535.1 Alphaproteobacteria bacterium | reverse complement strand
GTGGATCCCCGATTCGCCGTACTGGTCGCAGATCGGCTATCGCGAGGCCGGGCTCGACGAAGACACCAAACGTAAAATCGTCGATTACGCGAACATCCTGTTCGAGCGGCTCGGTTGTCGCGACTACGCGCGCTTCGATTTCCGCGCCGATGCCGGAGGCGAGATCCGATTGCTCGAAGTCAACCCGAACCCCGGCTGGTGCTGGGACGGTAAGCTCAATCTAATGGCCGAGATGGCCGGCTTGCGCTACTCCGACCTCCTCAAGGCGATCATCGAGTCCGCGCAAGAGCGGGTCGCCGCACGGCACCCAGGTCTTGTAATCCCGCTCGCCGAGCGCCGTGCGGCACGCGCCGCTTCCCGCCGCGGATAAAGCGCGTCATCAAAGCTTCATTTTTTCCGCATTCGCCCTTGCGCCGTCGGCAGATAGGCGTATCTATCGGGCTCTCGACGCACTCGCACGTGCCTATGGCCCATGGTGGTTATGCAACGACGTAACGCGTCCTTTTTGGCAGCCCGGCCCAGCAACTTGTCATGTGGCCGGTCCCGAGAGGGAGGACGGTATGGTTGCTTTCCGATCAAGGGGCGTGGTGCCCTGCCCTGACGCGAACCTTCGCGGAACGCGCCTGCGCGGGCGGGGTAACCGGGTCATCGACCCGAGTAGTTTAGGCTAATCCGCAAATTCCAACCGAGCAGCCTGGGTCAGGTTGCTCGGCAGCCGTTCGGTTCCGCCTCGACATTTTCGTGGGGCGGCACCGATTGCGTTAGCCGACTCGCAGGAAGGATGACCCCGGTCATGAGCGCGAGGATCGCCCGTTTTCTTGCCGAACAAACCCCCGAGACCCCTTGCCTCGTCGTCGATCTCAACCTGATCGGCGCGGCATATGATGGGCTGCGCCGCTATTTGCCCCTCGCTCAGATCTATTATGCGGTGAAGGCCAATCCTGCCGCCGAGATCGTTCGCATGCTGAACTGGAAGGGCGCCAGTTTCGATGTCGCAAGCCGCGGCGAGATCGGTCTCTGCCTCGAGAACGGGGTCACCCCCGACAGGTTGTCTTTTGGCAACACCATCAAGAAAGAAAAAGACATCGCTCACGCCTATCACGCGGGGGTGAAGCTTTTCGCGTTCGACAGCGCCGACGAGCTTGCGAAGCTGGCGCGTGCCGCGCCGGGGTCTCGCGTCTTCTGCCGGATCCTCGTGACCTGCGACGGCGCAGAATGGCCCCTGTCCCGCAAATTCGGCTGCGCGCCCGAAATGGCCGTCGAGCTGCTGCATCACGCACGCGATGCCGGTCTCGATCCCTACGGCGTCTCGTTCCATGTCGGCTCTCAGCAGACCGACCTCGGACAATGGGACGGAGCCGTGGGCGCTGCGGCGGGGATGTTTTCGGCTCTGGCAGCGCTCGACATCAATCTGCGGATGGTCAATATCGGCGGCGGCTTTCCGGCCCATTACAGCGGCGAGCTGCCCGGGGTGGAACACTACGCTCAGGCAGTTATGAGGGCGATCACGCGGCATTTCGGCAATGACCTGCCCGAGATCATCATTGAGCCGGGGCGCTCATTGGTCGGCGATGCCGGGATCATTCAGAGCGAGGTCGTGCTGATTTCCGAAAAAGGCGGTAACGACGGCCGGCGCTGGGTTTATCTCGATGTCGGCAAATTCAACGGGCTCGCCGAGACGATGGATGAGAGCATCAAGTACCGCATCGCGACACCCGGGCGCGGCGGCTCGGCCGGGCCCGTCGTCCTCGCCGGCCCGACCTGCGACAGCGCCGATATTCTCTACGAGAAGACGGAATATTGCCTACCGCTCGCGCTGCGCGTCGGCGACAAGGTCGAGATCCTGTCGGCCGGCGCCTACACGGCGAGCTACGCCTCAGTCGGCTTCAACGGCTTCGAACCGATCCGCACCTATTGCATCTGAGCCCCGGCCCCGGCATCCGCCACCTCCTGCACGAGCTTGCGCAGCATCGCATCGGCAAAGCTGCGCAAATCCCGTACAGTGAGGACAAAAGCGCCGGGGCCGCCGATCACGTTGCGGCGATAATACGCCTCGAGCCACGGCTCCCCGGTCAGGATCGCCAGCCCATTGATCGAGATCCCCGCCGCAATGATGCGATCGCGGGCCACACTCGGCGGCAGCCCAAAATTGGCCATCCCGTCCCCGGAAATGTCGATGACCCGCCGCGCGGCCGGACTGGGCGCATCGTCGAACGTGGTCGCGGCGGCGAGCAATGCCGGACCGATCGCCGTGAGCCCCTCGGAACTGCGCCTTGTCGCGCGGATCGCGGCGGCGAAGGCGCCGGCGCCGACCCCGTCGCTCAGCGACGTCCACCCGACCGTGACGGCAGCGCGGCCCGGATCGGACCATTCGAGAACCAGGGCTTCGATGCCCCCCGGAACAGCCGCTATTGCACCCACGAGGCGCGGATCCTCAAATGCGTGCGCAATCCCGTTGCGTTGCAGCAGATAGGAATCCGCACTCACACTTCCGGAAACATCGATCGCCAATACCAACGCGAGACCGGCGCCCGCGGCCGGCGCCGATTTGGCCAGGGCGGCTGCCAGCGCCAGCACCCAGGCAAACCGGAACATGGATTGAGCCGGGGGCTCAGCTGGGGGGCCGGCGGCTTCGGGCACGCAGCAGGCGGTACCAGATTGCGAGAGCCAGCAGAATGGCAAGCAGGCCGATCACCAGAAAAGGGGAAACCCGGCTCTGCGGCTGCTGTGCTTCGCCACCGACCCGAACCATCACCCGGGCGACTTGGTCGGCGGAATGCGCTTCCGCGCTCCAGAAGCCGTCGCGATCGGCCTCGAAGACAAATTTTCCATCGGCGTCCGTCCGCCCGGTGATTACGGGATTTTTCGGGTCACCCGGGGCGAATACCTGCACCTCAGCGTTCGCCAGCGGCTGGCCCTCCTGTGTTGCGAATTGCGTTGTGACCTCATGCGTCGCAAACAGGTTGAGGGCGACTGCGGGCGAGGCCGCTATCGTCAAGGCGAGAGCGGCAGCGAAGGTGAATCTAGGCATGGAAAGAAGATAGCGCTCCTCAGGCCGAGCGCCAGCGCGCCGTGGTCCTGCAGCTTGCCCGGCCGCCATGCTTGTGGCACAAGCCCGGCGGGGGAGAGGGCGATGCCGGATTTCAAGATCGAGCGGCGCTGCACGGGGCTGATCTGTGGCATCGACGAGGCCGGCCGCGGCCCGCTTGCCGGGCCGGTCGTCGCCGCTGCTGTGATCCTCGACCCGCGCCGCTTCCCGAAATCCCTGCGCGATGGCCTGGACGATTCGAAAGTTCTGAGCATCGAGGAACGCGAGGCCTGCTACCGTGCATTGAGGCGATGCGCTGGGCGCGGCGCCGCGCATATCGGAGTCGGCGCAGCGAGCGTCGCGGAAATCGACCGCATCAACATTCTGCGCGCCGCGCTGCTGGCGATGGCGCGCGCCGTCGCGGTTCTCGGTGTCCGCCCGGATATCGCCCTGGTCGACGGCAATATCGCGCCGCCGGTGGACTGCGCCGTGAAAACGGTGGTGGACGGAGACGCGCTCAGTTTCTCGATCGCGGCCGCTTCGGTCGTCGCCAAAGTGACCCGCGATCGCATCATGCGCGGCTTGGCCCCCCGCTATCCGCCGTATGGATGGAACACCAATGTCGGCTACGCGACCCCTGAGCATGGCGAAGCGATTCGTCGTTTCGGAGTGACCCAGCATCACCGGCGGTCCTTCGCACCGGTCCGTTTGGCAATCAACGGCGATGCGTTCCTGCCGCTGTTTCTCGAGCCCGAGCCGGGCTCGCCGACCGCCGGACCACCATAGGCGGAGAGCGCCGAGACCGAATGACTCGCGACCTTTTTCATTAACGTCGGCAGCGCATGCTCGCCGAGCCGGTCGATTTTGCTCCACATCCCGTCTACCTCGCCCCTACCGGCCACAATCGCGAGCTCGAGACGAAAATGTGTGAACCCGTGGCGCACCGTGCCCGGCAGCGCGACCCAATCCGCAGCGGCCGGGGCGATTTCGATCGCCTCCTCGAGCGCCCAAGGCTCGCTGCGCCACGGCGTCGACGGAAACTCGGTCATGCCGCCCAACAAGCCGTTCTCGGGGCGGCGGCGCAACAGCACCGCACCATCGGGGCGCGTGAGCCAAAAAGCAACGCCATGGCGCAACGGCCGCTCCGGCTTTGCCGCCGCTGCCGGGAGCGTGTCGGCCAATCCCCTAGCGGCCGCCATGCAGCAGCGGCGCCACGGACAGAGCACGCAACGCGGCTGCCGCGGCGTGCAGATCGTGGCGCCGAGATCCATCAGCGCTTGCGCAAAATCCCCGGGCCGCTGTTGCGGCACCAATGCCGAGGCGAGCGCCTTGAGGCGCGGTTTCGCCGCGGGAAGCGGCTCGGACACTGCATAAATCCGGGAGATCACACGTTCGACGTTGCCGTCAATTGCGGCGACAGGCCGATCGAAGCCGATCGCCGCAATCGCCGCCGCAGTGTAGTCCCCGATCCCGGGCAGCGCGCGCAACGCCGCCGGGTCCGCAGGGAGCGCCCCGCCGTGCCGCTCGACCACGGCGCGCGCGCAGGCGTGCAAGTTGCGGGCGCGCGCGTAATAACCGAGGCCTTGCCAAAGCTGCAGGATCTCCTGCAAGGATGCTGCAGCGAGCGCCGAGATGTCGGGCCAGCGTGCCACGAAGCGGTCGAAATATGGCGCCACAGTCGCTACGGTTGTCTGTTGCAGCATGATCTCGCTGAGCCAGACGCGGTAGGGATCGGGCCGGCCTCCAGCCGGCGCCCGCCACGGCAGGGCGCGGCGGTGGCGATCGTACCAGAGGAGAAGCTCCGCAGGGTCGGGCGTTCCGGATGAAATTGGATCGGATCGGACAGGCGGCATGGGTGCGACCAGCGGACGGCGCGGCGGCGCCAGCATAAAGGGACCTGGGGCCGCGCGCGAGAACCCGGGCCTGCGCGCGATCGGGGTCGCGGTCTCCAAAATCGCGTTGCCGATTGTCGCCCACCGCGGTGGAGGCATTCTCGTCCGGCTCAAATCGGAATGGGTTGCGATCGCCGGTCTGGATTGGGCAGAGGTGAGCTGGCCGACCGCGCTTGGGCGTGACGGTGTCTTGAAGCTGCGCGCCATACCAGGCGCCGCAATCGAGTTGCAACACCGCGCGCCGCTGCTGATCGAACGAATCAACCAATTCTTTGGCCGCTGCGTCATCAGCCGCCTGGCGCTCGTCCAGGGTCCCCTGCCGCTGCTTCCGAGGCCGAGCCGGCCCTCTCTCCGCACGCTGTCGGAAGGTGAGGCAAAGGCGCTCGATCGGCAGCTCTCCGGGATTGCCGACCCGGACCTCCGCGCCGCGCTCACTCGCCTCGGCAGAGCGGTCAATGCCCAACAACATTGAGCGGCCTTCCGCATTCTTGCGGACGCCTATCAACATATCGTAGTAAGGAACCGGTTATGCCGAAAATCTGGTTTGTCCTGTTTGGGCTCTTCAGCGCAATCCTGGTCTTGAGCGAGCCAGCTGCGCCCGCCACTCCGCATCAGCTGCTCGCGGACGCGCAAACCGTGCTGGGGCTCAGCAAGGACGATCGCATTCTCGGCAACCCCGACGCGCCTATCACGATCATCGAATATGCCTCGCTGACTTGCCCGCATTGCGCCCATTTCGCGAACGAGGTCCTCCCGGAGCTCAAGAAGAAGTGGATCGATACGGGAAAAGTCAAATTGGTGCTTCGCGACTACCCGTTGGATGAGCCGGCGCTGCGTGCCGCGATGATCGCGCGCTGTGCGCCGCCGGACCGCTTCTACGCCTATGTCGACACGTTTTTTGGGGCGCAGGAAAAATGGGTCACGGCCCGCGACTACCGCGACGCCCTCGCCCGATTGGTCAAGCTCGGCGGCATGAGCCAGGAAGAGTTCGACAACTGTCTCAAAAATACTGCCCTCGAAAACAAGATCGTCGAAGGACGCCTGATCGCGTCGAAGGAGCTCGACGTCAACTCGACCCCGACCTTCTTTATCAATGGCAGCAAGTTCACCGGGGCTCCGACGGTCGAGGAATTCGACAAGGTGCTGTCGGGGCTTTCGGCGAAGTCGTGAACCTCGTGTCCCGAGTGGCTCCTCACCCCACCCTCTCCCCGCGTGCGGCAGAGGAAGGCGCCCCGTGAAGCGGGAGTGTGAGGGGCAATAGGCGACGGGACTTCGTTCGCGATGCAGGTCTCGCGGCTACGCTTGGTCGGGTTCAAATCCTTTGTCGAAGCGGCAGAATTCGCGATCGACCCGGGCGTCACCGGGATCGTCGGGCCGAATGGTTGCGGCAAGTCCAACCTGGTCGAGGCGCTGCGCTGGGTCATGGGCGAGAATTCGGCCCGGCGGCTGCGCGGCGGCGAGATGGACGATGTGATCTTCGCCGGGACTACCGCGCGGCCCGCCCGCAACATCGCCGAAGTCGCACTGACCATCGACAACAGCAGCCGGGACGCCCCGTTCGCCTTCAACGATCGCGCGGAAATCGAAGTTGTCCGCCGCATCGAACGCGGCGAAGGATCGATCTATCGCGTCAATGGGCGCGAGGTGCGGGCGCGCGACGTCCAGCTGCTGTTCTCCGATGCGGCGAGCGGCGCCCATTCCGGCGCGCTGGTGAGCCAGGGCCGCATCGGCGCGCTGATCGATGCGAAACCGATCGAACGGCGGCTCATTCTGGAAGAAGCGGCAGGTACTGCGGGCCTTCATGCGCGCCGCCGTGAAACCGAACTGAAGCTTGATGCAGCCGAGGAGAATCTTGCGCGGCTCGACGACGTCGTCGCGACAATCGAGACCCAGTTCGAGGCACTGAAAAAGCAGGCGCGACAAGCGCAGCGCTACCGTCGGCTCGCGGACCAGATCCGGCGGACCGAGGCGCTGTTGTTCCGCGCCCGCTGGCTTTCGGCCGAGGCGGAGGCCGAGCGCAGTGCCGCGGAGCATCGGGTGACGGAAGGCGCGGTTTGGCAAGCTGCCGAGCACGAGAAGGCCGCGGCGCAGCGTCGCGAAGGCGCCGAAACGGCGTTGCCGCCGCTTAGGGAGGCCGAAGCCGCGACTGCGGCAGAATTGCAGCGGCTCACTCATGCCCGGGCTGCGCTTGAGCAGGAGTTGCAGCGGGTGCTTGCGGCGCGCGGCGAGGCCGAACGGCGGCTCGCCCAGTTGGCTGCCGACCTCGAACGCGAAGCCTCACACCTTGCGGAGGCGCAGCAGTCGCTGACCCTGCTGGCCGAAGAGCGAGATGCTCTCGACCGGGCCGAAACAAAGGATGGTCCGGACCGGGAACTCGCCGCGGCTCGGCTGCGTGAGCTCGCTGCCCACCTCACCGAGGCAGAGACGGTGCTGCAGCGGGAAACCGAAGCTTTCGCGGCGGCCGATGCGCGCCGCGCTGCACTCGACCGGCGCCGGAAGGAACTCGAAGAGCGCCGCACGCGATTGGAAATGCGCCGCGCTGAAGCAGAGCAACAGCGCGCCAGCCTGGCCGCAGCGCTGGTTGCGCCGGAGTTGGTTACCGCCGCCGCTGCCGGCCTCGTTAAAGCCGAAGCGCGGGTCGGGCAGGCGCGCGCCATTATCGAAGCGGCCGAGGCAGAGATGGTGAGCCGGCTCGCCGCCGAGCAGGCGGCGCTCGACAAGTCCCGCCAGATCGATGCCCGGCTGGCCCGCCTCACCGCCGAGGCGGAGGGGTTGCGGAGACTGCTTGCGGAGCCAGCCGATACTGCCAGCCATCCGGCGCTCCTGACGGCGTTGCGGGTTGCTCCCGGCTTCGAGGCGGCGATCGGTGCCGCGTTTGGCGACGAGCTTCTGGCGCCCCTCGCCGATGCAGGCGACGCCGCCGCCGCCCGTTTCTGGGTGGATCTCGGTGGCGACCAGCGGGGCTTCGCCAAGCTGCCCGAAGGCGCCAACTCATTAGCCGAAGCCGTGGACGCTCCACCCGTTCTCGCGCGGAGTCTCGCGCAAGCCGGCTGGGTCGAGAGCAAGGAAGCCGGACACAATCTCCAGGCGAGCCTGGCGCCGGGTCAGCGGCTGGTAGACCGCGAGGGCCGGCTGTGGCGGTGGGATGGCTTTGTTGCGATCGGCTCCGTTTCGCCGCTCGCCGCCGAACATTTGCGGCACGCCAACCGCCTCGCTGCGCTCGACAGCGAGGTCGTCAATGTGAAGACAGACGCTTTGGCGTCCGAGCGCAGCGCGGCTGCAGCTCGCGCCGAACGTCAGAAATCGCAGGAGGCCGCCAAGCTGGCTCGGCAGAAACTCTCCGATGCCGAGACAACCTTGGCCCGGGCGCGAGCGAAAGAGGCGGAGATCGAACGGCAGGCATTGACGACTCAAACGCGGCTAGGCGCAGCGGTCGAGCTTCTCGAACGGATAGCTGCTGATGTCTCTGAAGCGGCCGCGCAGGCGGAGGAGACCGCGCAAGAGATCGCAGCACTCCCCGACGCGCAATCAGCGCGTGCTGCACTCGACCGGGCGCGCTCCGTGGCTGCGGCGGCGCGACGGGACGAAGCGGAGGGACGCGCGACCGTTGAGCGGCTTGCTCATGAGACTGCCCGCCGTCGCGAGCGGCTCACCTCGATCGACCTTGAACAGCGTGCGTGGCAAAATCGGAGCGCCGATGCCATAGCGCAACGGGCCGCGCTGATCGAACGCCGTGGCGCGCTGGAGGCGGAAATTGCCGGATTAGCGGCCCGCCCGGCGGCGATCGCCGCCGAGAGCGAGACGCTGGGCGCCAGGATTGCGGCCGCGGCGGCAGCCTGCCGCCGGTCGGCCGATGCGCTCGCCGCTGCCGAGCGACAATTGCGGGAAGCTAGCGATGCTTCCCGTGCGGCCGATCAGGCACTAGCCGAAGCGCGTGAACGTCTCGCGCGCCTCGAGGGATTGCGGGACGGCGCTCGTGAAGGGCTGGTGCGGCTTGCTCGTGAGATCCGAGAGCGCTTAGGTGTCGCGCCCGAAGCGCTCGGTGAGCTGGCCGGGACCACAGACGAACCCGGCGACCCCTCCGAGACGGCAGCACGGCTGGAGCGCTTGCTTCGCGAGCGCGAAGGGATGGGCCCCGTCAATCTGATGGCCGAAACCGAGGCTGCGGAGATCGAAGCCCGGGTCGCCGAATTGCGTGCCGAGCGCGCCGAGCTGACCGAAGCGATCGCGCGGCTGCGCCACGGGATCAGCGCGCTCGACCGCGAGGTGCGGCAGCGGCTGCTGGCGGCTTTCGAGCGGCTCGATCGTCATTTCGCCGAGCTGTTCACGCGCCTGTTCGGCGGGGGCAAGGCGCAACTGCGGCTGGTGGACAATGAGGATCCACTCGCCGCCGGGCTCGAGATCATGGGCAGCCCGCCGGGCAAGCGGCTGCAATCCTTGTCGCTGTTGTCGGGCGGCGAGCAGGCGCTCACCGCACTCGCGCTGCTGTTCGCGGCATTCCTGACCAACCCGGCGCCGGTCTGCGTGCTGGACGAAGTCGACGCCGCGCTCGACGACGCCAATGTCGACCGGTTCTGCGGTCTCGTAGGCGAGATTGCTGACACCACCGGTACGCGCTTTCTCGTGGTAACGCACCACCGGATCACGATGGCGCGGGTCGACCGGCTGTTCGGCGTGACGATGGCCGAACGAGGCGTCTCCCAGCTCGTCTCGGTCGACCTCGCGCGCGCCGCCCGGCTGCGCCAAACCGCCTGAGCAGACCGTCCGACTTCATTGAGCGCCGAGCGATTGCTGGACCGGCGGCGGTATGCCGAAATTGGGTTGGAACAAGCGGCGCAGAAATCCGGGCGCCAGAGCGCTCAGCGGGTTCACCGAGACCTGCGGATCGGCCGCCGATCCGGTGACCCGGTAATTGGCGGCAAACAATCCTTGTCCCTCGCCGCCGAGCAGCAGCGAGCCGATGACCGGGATGTTGCCGATGATCGAATTCAGCGCGTAGGCTGGAACGATCGTGCCTTGCAGGTCGAGCTGGTCCCGGCCGAGATCGACGACGCCGTTGCTCGTCACACCGATCGCCCCCCCATATGCGAGAAGCTTGTCGAGCACGAGACGGTCGTCGCCATACGCGAAGTCGCCACGCAATGTCGTGAACGGGATCCCCGACCCGGCAAGCATGCTGCCGGCGCCGCTGAACGAGGGCAGGGACAGGATACGAGCCATCGGCGGCGCGTGGACCAGATTGTAGTCAGTCCCCTCGACATGGCCGACGACAACCTGTTTGCCGCCCTTGTCCACCGTCTGGCCAGTAACGGTCACTTGTCCGCCCACGATGTTGTTCGTGATATCGAGCAGGCTGAGTGTTGATCCCAAATCGTCGGAGCGAAAAGTGAGGCTCCGCCCGCCTGCTTGTGCGGCTGAATGCAAACTCAGCTGATGGCCATTTGGAAACCGAGCATCGAGTTGCGCTGCTCGCCATTCCATGCCCTCCCGCGACAGTTGTGCCGCAACGTCACGCATTTCGCGTTGTGGCCCGACGACCAGGCGGCCGAGGCGCGCGTTGACATGCAGAGGCGCATCTGTGCCGGAAGATTTCTTGCCAGGATCTTTGAGCCAATTTGACAAATCGAGGGTCCGGCCGTGGAGATCGACTTGCCAGCCGCCTTCGCGGCGTCGCGTCACCGATCCGCCGACATCGTCGTCGGCAATCGCGAGACGGTGGACGTCAACCCTGTTTATCCGCCCGGTATTCGGTTCGAGCTCGACGGCGAACCGGCCGTCGAGCCCAGCCGCTTTGACCTCGATATCCCGCACTCGCGTGACCCGCTCGTTGTAAAGGTCAAGGACGAGTTTGGCCCCGGCTGGGGCGCCGGGCGACTTTTTCCAGCCGGCCTCGGCGACAGCAAGGCTGGCGGAGCGCAGATCCAGCGCAGCCTCCGCCTCGGCATGTGCCGGATCGAAGGTCCAGTACGTCAGATCGACCCCGACAGGACCCGCGACCCGGTCCGGCAGAACGTTAAAGGCGAGACGCCGGCGCTGCTCCTCGTCTACCGTGAGGGCGACGTGGTATCGTGCCCGGGCACCGTCCACCGGTTTGAAGAACAGGTTGGCATCTATGTCTAATGGAACCCCGTCGAAGCGGGATGTTCCCCACAGGTGGGCTCCCGGACGCGTGATCTCTAACGCGAAGTTGCCGTCGGTCAGGTTGCGGTCAATCGCAACGCCGGCAATCGCGGCTCCGGTCAGGCTCGCTTTGACCGCATATTGCACCTCGGCCAGCTTGAGATCTTTCAGCAGCGGCAGTTTGAAATGGAGGCTAGCTTCAGTGCGGCCAGCAACATGTGCCGGATCCACACCGATCTCATGGGCGTAGCGCAGCGGCTTGGCGTCGATCGTCTCGAGCACGTCCCGGATCGGGCCGGCAAGAGAAAGATCGACCGCCAGCCATTCCACCGGTGCCCCCAGGTCGGTGATCACCAATGAGCCGCCGGTGGCCTGAACCGACTTGACCGACCCGCTGGTCGGCGTGAAGACGAGCCGCCTATTGTCGAGGGTTGCAGTCCCGCTGACCTTTCGCGCCGGGGTCAGCCCACCGAAATAGCTGATGGTTGCGTCGCGGTACCGCATCGTACCATTTGCCGAGACGACCTCCGCCGAGCGCGCCCGGGGATCGATCGCGAGATCGAGCTGAGCGGACGCTTCATCGAGGACGCCGTCATGGACATTGGCCAAAACCCAACGCCGCCCGCCATGACTGAGCGTGGGTGGCCACAAGCTCTCGAATTTGGCCACCGGGACATCGGTCAGAACGACTCCGAGCCTGCCGGGCAGCGACGAAGGCAACGGCTCTGTGCCGGCGAGCATTGACGGGGTCAGGCCGTCGATGTTTCCCTTGACGGTGAGCGCTGAGCCGCTGCCGAGATCGAGATCCAGCTTGGCAAGACGCAGCTCGCCGTTTTCCGGCGCGTAGACGAAGCGGATAGTGCCTTGCTGCAACGCGATAAAACCTTCGGGCAACAGCTCGCTCCTGAGCGAGCCTTTGCCGAGATAGAGATCGAGCCGCAGACCTTCAGTCGTCGGGCCCTCCAGCTTCACCCTGGTCGCGAGCGTTCCCGACACCGGAAAATCCGCGAGCGAGAGCGGTGCTAGCTCGGGAAAGAGCGAGGCCAGCGCTGCGGGTTGCAACGCTTCGACCTGGACCGAGACGTCGAGCGCGCGCTCACCGGGCGTGTAGCGGTAGGCGGCGCGAAGCTCCGGCTGGTGGTCGCCGAGCGGCAGCGCCAGCGACATGTCCCCCGCAAGACCCTGGGGACCGCGCCCGATCCAGGCATCGACCCGATCGGCCTCCCAGCGCCGGTTGGTTTGGCGATCATCGTAGATGATGGTGGCATCGCGTAGGGCGACCCGGCGCATCAATCCGAAGGGAAGATCGGGATTTGCCGGCCCGGCGAGCTGGTCGAGAATGTCGGGCCCGAAGCTCGGTGCGCCGCCGTCCGGCTCACCGAGGCGAAAGCGCAGCGCTCCCGTCTCGTCGCGAACGAGGCGCAGGACGGGATGCTCGAGGACGATCCGCGTCGGCGCCAATTTGCCATGCAGCAGCGCGCCAAGGCTGAAACTCGCGGCAATATCCGGAAAAGCAGCGAGCGGTTCCTCGTCCGAATCTGCGACGCGGACGCCTTCCAGCCGCAAATCGAGTTGCCGGCTCTGGCGATCGATCGCAAGCCGCGCTCTGGAAATCGCAATCTGCAATCCTCCGCCGGACCGGTCGACGAGCCGCTCGATATAAGGGGTCAGGGCCCCAAGGTCGATCGGCCCCTGCATCAGCCGCCAGAGGCCGAGCCCGAACAGCATGGCGAGTGCCGCCAGCAGGGTCGCGAGCGATGCCAAAATGCGGCGAGCGCTGCGTCGTGTGCCACGATCCGGTGGCCCATCTGCCCGTTGCTTGAAGCCTCCGGCAGGGTCACGCATATCGCCGCGAGCGGCTTGACCCAAATTGTTCGAGCCGCCAGTTTCCCCGCCCCGGCTGGGCTTTTCGTATGAAGCTGTTATCTCACCTCTCCCCCGATGGTGATGGGCTCCCCAGACCGGCCGATGCGCGCTGGCTCGCCCTGGGGTTCGACGCCTGGAACGAGGCGCTTGCTCTGGCGCAAGGCGACCCCGCCTCCTACCTTGCGCGCAGTTGGAGCGCCGCAGGCGCCGGCCGACACCTGCTCGCGTCGATTTTCGGCAACAGCCCGTTTCTGACCGGAATCGCGGTCAAAGAATGGGCTTTTCTGACCTGTCTTGTCGAGCGCGGTCCCGACGCGCTCTTCGACGAAATCGCCGGCGCCGTCGAAAAAACCGAAGATGGGGGCGAAGATACGACGGCGCTGATGCGCCGCTTGCGTATTGCCAAGCGGCGCGTCGCGCTCGCCGCCGCACTCGCCGAAATCGCGGGCCTTTGGTCGCTCGACCAGCAAACGATGACGCTCAGCCGTTTTGCCGACGCGGCGCTCGGCGCAGCCCTGCGCCACTTGCTGCGCGAGGCAGCGCGCAAGGGCTTCACAGAGCTGATTTCGGCGGACCAGCCGGAGCAGGGCAGCGGACTGATTGTGCTCGGCATGGGCAAACTCGGCGGATACGAACTGAATTATTCCAGCGATATCGATCTGATCATTCTTTACGACCCCGCCGCCGCACGCGTGACAGCGCGCGACGGAGTGCAATCCTTTTTTGTGCGGCTGACGCGCGATCTGGTGCGAGTTCTCGAAGCCTACACCGGCGATGGCTATTTGTTCCGCACCGATCTCCGGCTTCGCCCTGATCCCGCGTCGACACCGCTCGCCATGTCGGTGCCGGCGGCGCTCGTCTATTACGAAAGCGTCGGGCAGAACTGGGAGCGTGCTGCACTGATCAAGGCCCGGCCGGTGGTGGGCGACCGTGCTGCCGGCCAGCGGTTCCTGCACGAGCTGGAGCCGTTCATCTGGCGCAAGAACCTCGATTTCGCGGCGATCCAGGACATCCATTCTATCAAGCGCCAGATCAATGCGCACCGCGGCGGCGGCCGAATCGCGGTGGAGGGCCATGACGTCAAGACCGGGCGCGGCGGCATCCGGGAGATCGAATTTTTCGCGCAGACCCAGCAGCTGATCTGGGGGGGCCGGCTGCAGGAATTACGCGTGGGCCCGACCTGCGAGGCTTTGCGCCGCCTCGCAAGCGCCGGCCGGATCGATCCGGCGACAGCGGCAAAGCTGATCGAGGATTATCGCTTCTTGCGCCGCCTCGAGCACCGCCTGCAGATGGTCGAGGACGCGCAAACCCACACGCTTCCTCCCGACCGGGCCGGGATCGCGCGCATCGCGGCGTTTATGGGCTACCCGGAGACCGACGCCTTCGTCACCGACCTGCGCGCTCATCTCGGCTCGGTCGAGCAAGACTATGCGGAGCTCTTCGAATATGCCCCGACCCTTGCAGGCCCAGGCAATCTCGTCTTCACGGGCGCGGACGACGACCCTGATACGTTGCGCACACTTGCGCAGCTCGGTTTTGCCGAGCCGGCTTCGGTATCCGCGCTGGTGCGAAGCTGGCATCACGGCCGGTTGCGGGCCACGCGCAGCCAGCGCGCGCGCGAAATCCTGACTGAGCTCGTACCAGAACTGTTGCGGATTTTCGGAGCAACCCCGCATCCCGATACCGCGTTGCACCGGTTCGACCAGTTCCTGTCGCATCTTCCGGCGGGCGTGCAGCTTTTCTCACTGTTTCACGCCAACCCAGGGCTTCTGACGCTTGTCGCCGAAATTATGGCGGGGGCTCCGCGATTGGCGGAGCAATTGGCGCAGCATCCCGCTCTTCTCGACCCGGTTCTGACGGAAGGCTTTTTTGCCTCGCCCCGGGACCGCGAGGGCCTCGCTGCCGAGCTCGCTCAGGTCATGACCAATTTGAGAGATTTCGAGGATGCTCTCGACAAGCTGCGGCGCTGGGGTCGCGAAAAGCGCTTTCAGGTGGGAGTCCAGCTGCTGCGCCGCGCGCTGGACGGCGCCCAGGCCGGTGCGGCCCTCGCCGATATTGCGCAAACCGCGATTGCCGCGCTGCTGCCGCGCGTCGAAGCCGATTTCGCGCGGCGGCACGGCCGGGTGCCCGGCGGCGCCTTCGCCGTCATAGGAATGGGGCGCCTCGGCAGCCGCGAGATGACCCTCGCCTCCGATCTCGACCTGATCCTGATCTACGACGCCCCGCCCGGCACAGACAGCTCCGACGGCCCTCACCCCCTTCAAGTCTCAGCCTATTTCGCACGCCTCAGCCAGAGGCTGATCAGTGCAATTACCGCGGCGACCGCCGAAGGCCGGCTCTACGACGTGGATATGCGGCTGCGGCCGTCGGGCGAAGCGGGCCCGATCGCCTCGCATTTCGCCGGGTTCGCGCGTTATCAGAGCGAATCCGCCTGGACCTGGGAGCATATGGCGCTGACGCGGGCGCGCCCGGTGGCGGGCAATGCCGCGCTCTGCCGGCGGATTTCCGAGACGCTCACGGCGGTTCTGTGCTCGCCGCGCGACCCTCGGAAGCTGGTGATCGATGTCGCCGAT
>JAFASL010000042.1 GCA_019244535.1 Alphaproteobacteria bacterium | reverse complement strand
GGCGCCTCCACGCCCGGACTCTGCCCAATCAACGGACCGAGGCGAAGATCGGGTGCAACGCGCTCAACCGGATGACACGGCTCGGCATGCCGGTCTCCGTCCGGGTCGTCTGATACGCAAAGCCGGAAGGAAAACGCCGCCCCTCAGCCTATTCGTGCACCAGCGCGCGCCGGATAGAGACGACGTATCGTGGACGCGCGTTTCGCAATGCAATTGAAAGGTGGCGAACATGGGAAGGCTCGACGGCAAGGTCGCAGCGGTGACGGGCGGGGCATCGGGGATCGGCGAGGCGACGGTCAGGCGTTTCGTTGCCGAGGGTGCCAGCGTGGCATTCTGCGATCGGGATGGTGAGCGTGGCCAGCGCGTGGCGGCCGAGCTCGAGACCGCCGGCGCCAAGGTCGCCTTCACGCAGGCTGACGTTGGTGCCGAGGCCGCATGCGTCGCCTTCGTCAACGGTGCCGCGCAGAAGTTCGGGCGCCTCGACACCCTCATCAACAATGCCGGCATCCGCAAATACGAGAAGGTCGACGAGGCGAGCGCGGCGAGCTGGAACGAGATCCTCAACGTCAACCTGATGAGCTACGTCTTCTGTGCCAAGGCGGCGGTTCCGTTGATGCGCCGCAACAAGGGCGGCGCCATCGTCAACGTCGCCTCCGTACGGTCCGTCGTCGCCGGCGGCGGCAACCTGCAGTACGACACCACCAAGGCCGCGGTCGCCGGCTTGACGCGGGCGCTCGCCGCCGACCACTCGCCGGACGGCATCCGTGTGAACGCCGTCGGCCCCGGCCCGATCTTCACGCCCTTCCCTCAGCGCCGCCTCGCGGCTGCTGGCGAGAGCGTCGAGCAGTATGATGCGAGGGCCGCGCCATGCACGATGCTGCAGCGCCCGGGCAGGGCCGAGGAGGTCGCCGCCGCGATCCTGTTTTTGGCCTCCGACGACGCCTCCTACGTCACCGGGGCCTTGCTGTTCGTCGACGGCGGCATGACGGCGCTGTGAGGAATAGTCAGCCTATCGGTGTCAGGCAAATAGTCGCGGTTTTTGCTTGAACTTACACGTTATGCGACTCGGCGAGGCAAAGGGGCTAGAGGATGCGCCAATGGCTTTCCCAAGGCAAGTTGTTGCGTGAGGATTACCTGAAGAGCGGCGACAGCGGAGTTGCGTTTCGATCCTGCCAAAACAGTGCGTTTCAGTAGCTCGGCGCCGTGGAATGACCGCCTTGCTGTCTCTATACCGGAGGCGGACACGCCTTAGGTTTCCCAAAACTGTTGAATACCGTTGAAAAACTCGGCCAGTAGCCCGTCCTGACCTGGTATTATGTCGTTGACCATCAATCGGTTGGGGGACCGGGGGGATGATGGGACAACCGACCGGGCTGCAGGAGCGGCTGTTCTACGAATTTCGGCTCGAAGACTGGGTGCCAGTCGATCATCTACTGAGAAAGATCGACGCCGTGCTCGATTTGAGTGGTCTGCGTCGCGAGCTGGCGCCGTTTTACAGCCACACCGGGCGGCCGTCGGTAGATCCCGAACTGATGATCCGCATGCTGCTGGTCGGCTATTGCTACGGCCTGCGATCCGAGCGGCGCTTATGCGAAGAGACGCACCTCAATCTGGCCTATCGATGGTTTTGCCGATTGGGGCTCGAGGGTGCAGTCCCGGATCATTCCACCTTTTCCAAGAACCGGCATGGCCGCTTTCGCGACAGTGCCCTGTTCCGTCGCCTGTTTGAAGAGGTTGTGGCGCGGTGCATGCGGGCAGGACTGGTTGGCGGCGAAGGCTTTGCGATCGACGCCAGTGTGATCGAGGCGGATGCGAGTTCTGCTCGCAAGGTCGACGGCAAGCTCACGACCTGGCGGGAAACGGAGAAGCTCACCCGGCCGGTGCGAGAGTACCTCGCGGCGCTTGATCAGGCGGCGGCGGCCGAAGCGGCAAAGACCGAGGATGCGGATAACGACATGCCGCCCGGCAACCCGCCCGCCCCGCCAAAAGTCACATCGCTGACCGATCCGACCGCGGCGTGGACCAACAAGGGGCAGCGCAAGGTCGGATTTGCCTATGGGGCCAATTACCTGATCGATTTGCACAGCAGGCGATCATCCTCGACGTCGAAGCGACACCGGCGCGCTGGAGCGCGGAAGTGGCCGCGACCAAGACGGTGCTGGAGCGGACCCGCGAGTGCTTCGGTCTCCACCCGCGGCGCCTCGCAGCCGATGCCGCCTACGGATCGGGGCTGATGATCGGCTGGTTGATGCGCCGCAAGATCGAGCCGCATATTCCGCTGCTCGATCGCGAGCACCAGACCAACGGCTTCTTCACCCGTGCTGAGTTCA
>JAFASL010000366.1 GCA_019244535.1 Alphaproteobacteria bacterium | reverse complement strand
GGCGGCATGCAAAAGCGGGTGGCACTGGCGCGTGCTATAGCGGCGGAGCCGGAAATCGTGTTTTTCGACGAGCCCACCACCGGCCTCGATCCGATCATGGCGGACGTAATCAACGATCTGATCGTCAAATGCGTGCGCGAGGTCGGGACAACCGCGGTTTCGATCACGCACGATATGGTCAGCGCCCGCAAGATCGCCGACCGGATCGCGATGCTTCACCAGGGGCGCATCGTCTGGCACGGACGGACTACCGAAATCGATCATTCCGGCAACCCCTATGTCGACCAGTTCATCAACGGGCGCGCGGACGGGCCGATAAAGATGCAGGTCCGGGCGGGGTGAAGGACGATAGCCATTCCAGGCTCTCCCAATCGGGTTGGGCTATGATGCCCACGTCTCAGAATGACGGTCACGAGGCTCGAGATGGCGCGGACTAACGCGCGGTTTGTTTGCCAGCAATGCGGATCGGTCCATGCCAAATGGACCGGACGGTGCGAGGGTTGCGGTGCTTGGAGCAGTCTGATCGAAGAATTGCCGCGAGAAGCGCCGCCGCAAGGGCTCGCCAAAGGGCGCGGCGGGCGTCCGCTCGGGTTTGTCGGCCTGACCGGGCCCAGCGTGCTGCCGCCCCGGCGGCAAACCGGTATCGCTGAACTCGATCGGGTCTGCGGCGGCGGGTTTGTTTCGGGATCGGCAATCCTGGTCGGTGGGGATCCGGGGATCGGCAAATCGACATTGCTTCTGCAGGCCGCAGCGGCGATTGCAGCTACCGGAGGAGCGGCCTATCTCACCGGAGAGGAAGCGATCGACCAGGTTCGGCTGCGGGCCGAGCGCCTCGGGGTCGCCGAAAGCCCGGTACTGCTGGCGGCTGCCAGCAGCATCCGAGACATCGTCGCGTCGCTCGATCGCGATGACGCACCCGGTCTGGTGGTCGTCGATTCGATCCAAACGATGTATCTCGACACGCTGGACAGCGCCCCAGGGACGGTCAGCCAGGTGCGCGGCGCCGCCCAGGAGCTAATACGGCTCGCCAAACGACGCGGCATTGTGCTGATCCTCGTGGGGCATGTGACCAAGGAAGGTATTATCGCTGGCCCTCGGGTCCTCGAACACATGGTCGATACGGTCCTCTATTTTGAAGGCGAGCGGGGCCATCAATTTCGGATATTGCGCGCGGTCAAGAACCGGTTTGGCGCAACCGACGAGATTGGCGTCTTTGAGATGGGCGACCGCGGGCTTAGCGAAGTGCCTAACCCCTCGGCGTTGTTCCTCGCGGGACGCGCAAGGCCGGGCCTCGATGTCGAAGAAGAAGAGCCGGGCGGTGCGAGCGCCGGGCAGCTGAGCGGCTCGGCGGTATTCGCGGGGATAGAGGGGACCCGGCCGGTGCTCGTTGAGGTTCAGGCCCTGATCGCTCCCGCCCTGCTTGGCACCCCGCGGCGTGCCGTTGTCGGGTGGGACGGCACCCGACTCGCGATGATCACGGCCGTTCTCGACACGCGGTGCGGCCTTTCCGTCGGAGTCAACGACATCTACCTCAATGTGGCTGGAGGGCTGCGGATTGTTGAGCCGGCCGCCGACCTCGCCGTCGCCGCCGCCCTCGTGTCGGCGCTGACCAAGACACCGGTTCCTGAAGACACGGTCGTCTTCGGCGAAATTGCGCTCTCCGGCGACGTACGACCCGTCGGGCATACCGAAGCCCGTCTCAAGGAAGCCGCCAAGCTTGGATTTGAGACCGCTTGGATACCACTCGGCCGGTCCACCAGCCGCGGCCGCGCGCGCGTCGGCGATACGGGGCTGACGACGTCGCCAATCGGTCATGTGAGCGAACTGACGACTCGGCTGTCGGCCAAGCCGAGGGCGCTCCGGCCAAGGATAAGAGAGCTCGCGCAATGAACGCCCTGGACCTCGCGATCATCGCTGTCATCGCGCTCTCGGCAGTTTTCGCATTCGCCCGCGGTTTCGTGCGCGAGGTCCTGTCGATCATCGCGTGGATCGGTGCGGCCGGGATTACGCTTTACGGGTTCAACAGCGTCTATGCGATCACGGCACGGTTCGTAACAACCCCTCTCCTCGCCGATCTGATCGCCGGGGCCGGGCTCTTCGTGATCAGCCTGATCGTGCTGACGATAGTTACCGGTTATCTCGCACGCTTCGCCGATTCGGGCGCCTTGTCGCCGATCAACCGGACACTCGGGCTAATTTTCGGACTGGCCCGCGGTATTGTTCTCGTCTCGGTCGCCTATCTCGTTGTCGATATCAGCCTGCCGCAGAACGACCGGCCGCCTTGGATCAAAGAGGCCAAGAGCGAACGCTTCCTCGCAAAGGGGGCGGAAGTGCTGCGCACCGCCTTGCCCGAATCGCTGCAGGTGAAAACCGGCGGTGTCGCCGACGACGCGCACCGCGCGCTGGACCGGGCGCAAGAAGCGCAAAAAGCCATGCGCGCCTATTCGAGCCCCACTGCACCGTCGGCGGCGAGACCCGGCCAAGAGGGGGCGCCAAGCTATAACGCCGGTGAAAGAAGCGAAATGGATCGCCTGATCAAGAACACGCGATAGCAGGTTTGCGCGGGCCGACTCGCATTTCGTTTATGAAGAAATTATGTAAATGCCTGCCGAGACAAGGATCGCCGATGCCTGCGAGTACCCTGGCGACGGATCCCCTGGACGCGGATCATTTCCATGAAGAATGCGGCGTGTTCGGGGTCTTTGGACACCCCGATGCGGCGGCATTGGCGGCACTGGGCCTGCACGCGCTGCAGCATCGCGGGCAGGAGGCTGCCGGGATCGTTGCCTATGACGGCGAGCAGTTCAACGCGCACCGCGGCCTTGGCCATGTCAGCGACAATTTCAGCTCCAAAGAGGTAATCGAGCGCTTGCGCGGCAACTCGGCGATCGGACACGTCCGCTACGCCACGACAGGCGAGGTTGCGCTGCGCAACGTGCAGCCGCTATTTGCTGATTTCGAGTTCGGCGGGCTCGCCATTTGCCATAACGGCAATCTGACAAACTCTTACCAGCTGCGCCGCCAGCTCGTTCGCCGCGGCAGTCTCTTCCAGTCGACCAGCGACACCGAGGTCATCGTTCATTTGATCGCGACCAGCCTCAAGGACACCGTCGTTGACCGGCTGACCGATGCTCTTCGTCAGGTTCAGGGGGCTTACTCCCTCGTTGCGCTCTCGCAGACCGAGGTGATCGGGGTGCGTGACCCGCTCGGCGTGCGGCCTCTCGTCCTCGGCCGGTTGGGTGAAGCGCTGATCCTCGCATCGGAGACTTGCGCGCTCGATATCATCGGGGCCGAGTTCGAACGTGACATCGAGCCCGGAGAGATCGTGATCATCGGTCCTGGCGGGATGCGCAGCATTCTGCCATTCGGTCACCGGGAAAGCCGGTTCTGCGTTTTCGAGCACATCTACTTCGCCCGCCCCGACAGCATCGTCGAAGGAGCGAGCGTTTATGAGGCCCGCAAGCGGATCGGCAGGGAACTCGCCCGCGAGAGCCATATCGACGCCGACATCGTCGTGCCGGTCCCGGATTCAGGCGTCCCCGCCGCAATCGGCTATGCCCAGGAATCGGGACTGCCCTTCGAGCTCGGGATTATTCGCAACCACTACGTCGGGCGGACGTTTATCGAGCCGACCGATCAGATCAGACATCTCGGGGTGCGCCTCAAGCACAATGCGAGCCGAGCCAACCTGAATGGCAAGCGGGTAATCCTGGTGGACGATTCGATCGTTCGAGGCACCACTTCGATCAAGATCGTCGACATGGTCCGGCGTGCCGGAGCCACCGCTGTCCATATGCGCATTTCCAGCCCGCCGACCACTCATCCGTGCTTTTACGGTATTGCCACACCGGAGCGGGAGCAGCTGCTCGCCGCACGGTTCGATGTCGAGGAGATGACCAAATTCATCGGCGTAGACAGCCTGGCTTTTCTCTCTCTCGACGGGCTTTACCGGGCGATGGGGGAGCCGCGGCGCGATCGTCTGGCGCCGCGCTTCTGCGACGCCTGCTTCACCGGCGATTATCCGATCCCGCCGACAGACGCTGATAACGGCAAGATTTCGATACAGCTCTCGCTCCTCGCCGCGCCCGTTTGAACTCGCCGCCCTTACATCGGATAATCCTCGCCGCCTCGATCGGCAATGCGCTCGAATGGTTTGATTTTCTGATCTACGGCTATTTTGCCGTAACCATTTCGAAGCTGTTCTTTCCAACGGGCAACGAGACTGCCTCGCTATTGCTTGCGCTCGGCACGTTCGGCGCCTCCTACCTCGTGCGGCCGCTCGGCGCGATCGTGATCGGCGCCTTTACCGATCGCGCCGGACGCAAGGCTGGACTGACCCTGTCGATCCTGCTGATGATGATCGGCACGACGATGACGGCGGTGACACCGACCTACGCGACCGTCGGCATCGCCGCACCGGTCCTCATTCTTCTCGCGCGGCTCTTGCAGGGCTTTTCGGTCGGCGGTGAGTTCGGCAGCGCGGTTACATTTGTCGTAGAACAATCCAAGTCCCGTAAGGGGTTTGCAGCCAGCTGGCAGTGGGCGAGCCAAGGGGTCACGGCGCTGCTCGCCTCTGCTTTCGGTGTTTTGCTGACGGGACTCTTACCAGAAGATCAACTGCTGGCTTGGGGCTGGCGGGTGCCGTTCTTCTTCGGCCTGCTGATCGGACCGGTCGGCCTCTACATTCGGCGCCGCATGATCGAAACGCCGGAATTTGTTGCTGCCAAGCCCACCGCCACGCCGGTGCGCGACCTGCTTCGCCGCCACCCGGGCCGGGTGTTGCTGGCGTTTGGTGCCTCGATCGTCTCGAACAGCTCTAATTACCTGATCCTGTATATTCCGACTTATGCCGTGAAACAGCTGGGCCTGCCGCAAGCTACCGGCTTCACCGCCACAATGGTCGGCGCAGCCATCCTCACCGCGGTGTCGCCGCTTTCAGGTCACTGGTCCGACAAGGTTGGGCGCACCGGCATCATGCTGCTGATGGCGTGGCTGTTTCTTGTCACGGCCTACCCGGTCTTTTACTTCATGGTGGCGTATCCCTCGCTGGCAACCGCGATCTTGGCGGCGAGCTGGCTCAGTCTCGTCAAAGCCGGCTACAGCGGCGTGCTGCCGTCCCTGATGTCCGAGTTGTTCCCGACCGAGACGCGGGGTGTCGGCGTGTCGCTCAGCTACAGCATCTCGGTGACCATCTTCGGCGGTTTTGCGCCTTTTGTCGCCACCTGGCTGATCGCGATGACGGGCGACAGCTTGTCGCCGAGCTTTTATCTGATGTTTACCGCCGGCCTCAGTATCCTCGCTCTGATGTTGGTCCGGCAATCGACGCTACGGCAACCAGAAGCCGCCGCGGCGGCAAGCTGATGGGCGGGGATACCGACTTCTCTGCTAACCGCGGGCGGCTCTCGGGCAAAATCGCGCTCATTACGGGCGCGTCGCGCGGCATCGGTGCGGCGGTGGCCGAGTGCTTTGCGCGCGAGGGCGCGCATGTTGTATTGGCGGCACGCACGGTTGGCGGGCTGGAAGAGGTTGACGACAGGGTTCGCGCGGCTAGGGGCAGTGCTACCCTGGTGCCCGTCGATTTGCGCGACTTCATCAGAATAGACGAGCTCGCAGCGGCGCTCTTCGAGCGCTACGGACGGCTCGACATTCTGGTCGGTAACGCCGCCGAATTCGGCACGTTCTCGCCGCTCGGCCATATCGATCCCGCAACCTGGGCCGAAGTGATCGACCTCAACCTGACTGCCAATTGGCGCCTGATCCGGTCAATGGATCCCCTGTTGCGCGCCGCGCCAGCCGGCCGCGCGATCTTCGTCACCTCACGCGTTGCACACCGCAGTCCGCCTTACTGGGGCCCCTACGCAGTCAGCAAAGCCGGCCTTGAGATGCTGGTGAGAATTTACGCCGGAGAAATCGCGAAGACGCGCGTGCGCGCCAATCTGGTCGACCCCGGCATTGTGCGCACCCGTCTGCGTGCCCGAACCTTTCCCGGCGAAAATCCGGCGCCGTTGCCGCCGCCGGAAAGCGTCGGGGACGCCTTCCTTTCCTTCGCCGTTCCGGAGTGCACCCGAAACGGGGAGCTTCACTCGCTTCCCACCGCGGGAAACAAGTTACAGAGTGTTCTAATTTAGAAAAGTACAGTTACAAAACTTTACCGTAAGATCAAAAAACTTAGGATTCCAATGTTCTGCGCGTTATCGATTTCTGATATTGTGATACCTTGGGTCGTTGTTGGACGACAATCTTTAACTTTCTGCGATCCACATTTCCATAGCAAATTAACGAAGTGGGTTTCCGAACACAGGAGCCGATGACATGGCGCCGGGTGAACCACTCACCGAAGTTGTTTCCGATGGCTTGCCTAGCGGTGCGCCGCTAGTCGGGGATTCCGAGCCGCAGGCATACGGAAACGGGCACCTCAACGGCTCTTCCGATCAGCATCAGCTGCTTCACGCTCTTCAGTCCATGCGGCTCGGAGATTTTTCTGTGCGCCTGCCGGGCGACCAGACCGGACTCTCCGGAAAAATCGCCGATACGTTTAACGAGATCGTCGCAGCCAACGAACGCATGGCGCATCAGCTTGAACGGGTCGGCCATGTCGTCGGCCGCGAGGGCAAAACCAGGCAACGGGTCAGGCTCGGCCTATCTGACGGGGCCTGGGGCGAAATGGAGACCTCGGTCAACACGCTGATCGACGATCTGTTGTGGCCGACGACGGCGGTTACCGATGCGATCGCCGCCGTGGCAAAGGGCGACCTGCTGCAAACCGTGCGGCTGGATGTCGACGGCCGGAGGCTTAAAGGCGAGTTCCTGCGCTCGGCGAACATCGTCAATACGATGATCAAGCAGCTGAGCGTCTTTACGTCGGAGGTGACGCGCGTTGCGCGCGAGGTCGGAACCGACGGAAAGCTCGGCGGGCAGGCGCAGGTCCGCGAGGTCAGCGGCGTGTGGAAGGACCTGACCGAGAGCGTCAACTCGATGGCGAGCAACCTGACGGCGCAGGTCCGCAACATCGCCGAAGTCACAATCGCGGTCGCCAGCGGCGATCTCTCCAAGAAGATCACCGTTGATGTGCGCGGCGAGATCCTGCTGCTGAAGGAGGCCATCAACACCATGGTCGACCAGCTGCGCTCGTTCGCGTCGGAAGTGACGCGCGTCGCGCGCGAGGTCGGCACAGAAGGCAAGCTCGGCGGTCAGGCTCTCGTCCCAGGCGTCGCGGGCACCTGGAAGGATTTGACCGATTCGGTCAATGCGATGTGCGGCAATCTGACAGATCAGGTGCGCAACATCGCCCATGTGACGACCGCGGTCGCGCGTGGAGACCTGTCGCGCAAGATCACGGTCGATGTGCGCGGCGAGATCCTCGAGCTGAAAGATACGATCAACACGATGGTCGACCAGCTCAACGCCTTTGCCTCCGAGGTGACGCGCGTCGCCCGCGAGGTCGGCACCGAGGGAAGGCTCGGCGGGCAGGCGCAGGTCCCAGGGGTCGCCGGCACCTGGAAAGACTTGACCGACTCGGTCAATTTCATGGCCGGCAACCTGACCGCGCAAGTCCGCAATATCGCCGAGGTTTCGACCGCGATCGCGCGCGGCGA
>JAFASL010000314.1 GCA_019244535.1 Alphaproteobacteria bacterium | reverse complement strand
GGCCCGCCTCCAACAACAGGATCAGCCGCGCCCGACGCCCATCGTCCGCCCGACCACTCCGGCGCGCCGCCCGCCGGCTCAGTTCCCGGCGTTCCCCTTCCGTCAGTCCGATCGTGCTCTTCATGAACACGATCATACTACCTGTTCCTCCGTTACACACCACTAGCAGGCCGTACGTATCGAGTGCGCGTCGGGGATCTTGCCTGACGGTTCTAGTGGCTGTTGGTCTTCAGCAGGCCCTAGCCTGCATTTCTCACCGTATCGGAGGGATTGGACGGGTTGAGGCCGGTTGATCGCGGCGTGTGCAACTTTGCCAATTCTGAGGAGCGGAGGACGTCAAATTGACCACGGCTATTCAGCGCCACTCCACAACGGCGTTGAAGGGGATATGGCGGCTTGCGGTGTCTGGTGCGTGTCGGTCAACCGCGCGGGTTATTGCAGCATGGCGTGAGCCAGGGCGAACTCATGTTGCCAGGGACAGGCGGAAGCCATAGCGACGCTGATCCGGCGGACGCTGACGCGGACCAGTGCGCCGATTTTGAGCAGCTTCAGCCGGATCGAGCCGCATGTGGCATTGGCGAACTGGGTGTGCGCGAGCCCGATCCGACGCAGCGCGCAGAGCAGGACATAGGCGAAGGAGGCAAACCACAGGCGCATTTGGTTGGCCCGCATGGTTACCGCGGAGGTGCGGTCGGCGAACAAATCGAGCTGGCATTCTTTGATCCGATTCTCCATCTCGCCGCGCGCGCAGTAGATCGTTTCGTAGAGATGCCGTGCCTCGGCCTGCGCGGGCTTGAGCGAGGTCACGACAAAGCGTGGGTTGGCTGCACCCCCAGTCCACTCGGCCTTGCCCACGACGCGACGCCTGCGGCTCCAGCTGTCCAGCGTCGACCAGACAAAGTCGCGAAAGCGTCGCGCCGGTTTGCCGCTCGCTTCGGCCTCGACGCGCGCTGCTTCGATTTCCGCCGCAATCTCGGTAGTCAGCCGCTCGTTGCGCGCCAGTCCGAACAAGTAATCGACCCGATTGTCCTCGCACCACGTCATCAGCGGTTCTCGTGCAAATCCACTATCGGCACGCAGCAGAATGCGCACGCGCGGCCAGCGGGCACGGATGCAGCGGACAATGCGCCCGATCTCGTCCACCGCACCCGCGGCGGCGTCGATGTTCGAGCGGCGCAGCTTGGCGGCGAGCAGATGGCGACCGCAGAACACGTAGAGCGGCAAATAGCAGTAACAGTCGTAATAGCCGTGAAAGAACCGGCCTTCCTGGTGACCGTGCAACGGATCGTCGGTCGCATCGAGATCGAGCGTGATCTGCGCGGGAGCTTTGCGGTGCGCGTCGAGGAAGAGATCGACGAACAGCGCCTCGACCGCCGCCGTGTCTGCTGTCAACTTGCCGTAACGGGTGGGCTCGGTGCGGCTCAGCTCGAGCCGGTTCAGCGTCGATTTGCCCGCCAACGGCGCGCAGTTACTGCGTCGTGCGGCGAGCTTGCCCGCCAGTGTCGCCAGCACCGGATCGTGACGCAGTTCGTCGTGATCGATCAGGTCCTCATAGCCAAGCGCGATGCCAACCACACGCTGCATCACCAGCGTCTCAACCTGGTGTTCGAGGAAGGCCGGATTGCGCGCATCAGTGAAGCATCCGGCAAGCCGACGGGTCAGCCCGATCACGCGGTCGGCAGCGCCGAGAAGCAACGCACCGGCATCCGACGTCATCCGGCCGCCGTCGAACGAGGCCACTACCGCCCGCCCTTCCACGCGTGCAAACTCGAACAAGCTCGGATTACACTCTGTCAGCACCGGGTGGCTCCTCTGCTCAGCGTTAGGCCTTTGTTGCAGAAGAACTTTCGCCGATTCAGAGGCCCGGTGCACCTACCCTCTGTGAGAAATGCAGGTTAGTCGAACGTGCTCGCCGGGTCATCAAACACCTCGCAGGACCGCCTCTACTTCAGGCAGATCTATTCTCTTCAACGGCATAGCCAGGTGGGTGTTGTGATTCGGGATTGTAGTCTCTACGCCAAGCCTCGCATTTTTGGCGCGCCTCGTCGAGGCT
>JAFASL010000269.1 GCA_019244535.1 Alphaproteobacteria bacterium | reverse complement strand
TGCACCTGGTGTCAACCGGTAGCCCTGCAGGCACTTACCCCCGTTTACAGCGCCGATGCGGGTCGCGGTGCACGGTACCTCGGAGAATTTATCTTCCTCCACGCGATATCGGCCAAAATAAGGGTTTCGTTGGTACGCCTTCCATGGATCGCGCAAATAGGGCGGCTCAACGGAAGCTGCCGGTGCGGTTACGGTGACATTGGGAACCGGTAGCTGCTTTGTCTCCTGGGCATCGGGACTGTTCGCTAAACTTATAAATGCCAAAGCAGCAGTGGCGCCTCCCAATATGCAAATCGCGTGCATGATCCCGCCTCTTCAATGGCTGAGCGGCCGGCATCGTCGATCCCCGCCGGCGCGCGATGCTGACTATACTATGTGCAGTAAAGCTGTGCCAGATGCCCATTCGCGTATCGCGCGCGGGGGCTGCGGGTGCGAAGCGTCATCGATTGCGATATTGTTGCGCCATTCTCGCGACGGCCGCCGGTGCGCCCCGCAATGGATAGGATCACGCTGCCCCTCGTTGTGTCGATCGCCAGCCATGCTGTTGTATTGACCTTGCTGATCGTGTTTGCCGGCGAGATCCGGCCGTCTCCGGAAGCCTCCGTTCCTGGCGGCATCGAAGTTGTGTTTGGCCGGTTTCCGGAACAAACCCACGCCGCACCAACTTTGGAGAAATTGACGCAACCGGCTCCCGCGAACACAACTTCGCTCCCGCCAGAGGCTGAGCGTACTGTCGAAGCCGCCGCGCTTTCACCCGCGCCCGTGCCGGAGCTTCCGGTCCCGCCGTCGGACCAACCGGCCACCCTATCGGCGTCGCCGCCGCCAGCCCGGCACAAACGCGTCGTCAGAGAGCCGCCAAAACACGGCATGCCTCGGCCTGAGAAGTCTCGAGGGCCGGCCCTCGAACCAGCCCCTGCGCCAGCCAAGTTCGCTGAAACGCATCCTGTCGGCATTGCCGGTGCACAGAACTCTGCCGCGGAGGCGGCATCCATTGCGTCGCCGTCTGTCAAAGCGCCGGATGTCACTGTAAGCTACCAGGCGATGATCAGCGCGTGGCTCGAAAGCCACAAACGCTACCCTGAATCCGCACGTGAGCGCGGCGAGGAGGGCAGCGCCGCACTGCGTTTTCGGATCGACCGATCCGGCCGCGTCCTGGACTATAGTTACAGGAGCACTGGGTACGCCGATCTCGACGCTGGTCTCGATGAGATGCTGCGCGGTGCGCAGCTGCCGCCCTTTCCGCCTGGCATTACAGCATCCCGCATTGAGATCACGCTTACGATGGGATTCAAGTTGACGCGGTAGCAAGAAGGCGGATAAGTGCAGCGCAAGCCGATCAGCCGCAACAGCGTTTCGTGTTCGGGATTTACCGGGCCGCTGAGGAATGTGCCGATCTTTCAGACCAGGAAATTTGCGGTCAACCACACAAATCTAGGCTCGTGCAGCGCATCATTTATCCCTTTAGACGGCGATCAAGCGCCGCGGATTTGCATTTCACGGATCGCGATCATGGGTGTCGGACCGCTGCTGCAAGCCATCGAGGCCTGAGTGCCTGGATCAGCGCGCAGACCCTGCCGCAACCTGACTGTTGAGGTCGGCCCGCTGTCCTCTGCGAACACGTTTTTCCACGGCCTCGGTCGAACCTCCCCGTTCATTTCTCAGCATGCGCGCCACAGCACCTTCAACCCCAACGCCAACTCGTCTCGCGCTCGACGCTGCTGGTGGCTCAGACTTAAAAAATCGGCTGAGAATGGAATATACCGGTACTGGACTTTGCCGCTGGGCCTCGCCGGATTTTTAAGCACTTGATGTTCTCCTTCTCTTAACTTCGGCCAGGATGGGCATTTCCTCAAGTTGCTCAGCGCTCAGGCGCGTCCAGTCGATGCCCGTCGGCGCAGCGTTGGGGCGCTTGATGCAGATCGCGCGCATTGGCGTCGCGATCACACTGAGCGGCTGATCGGTGCGGTCGCGGGGCAGAGAGGCGACGACCTGCAGATCGTGCACGGTTGTGGCGACAGGCACGGGCGGGTGACCAAGCTCGCGCAGAATGGCGAATTCCAGGTCGCTGTAGCCCTCGCCCTTGCCACAGCGCCGCCCGGCGCGCGTGACCGCGACGGAGCCGCAAACAATGGCGTCGAGCCTCGGCAGATCCGCGAGGGCCACCTCCTCTGACCAGCGGTCGCCCCGCGACAAGCTTGCGGCCTCTTCGATCTTGTCGGCCGGGATACGGCGCGGATCGAGCTTCTTGAAGCCGCCGCGTAATCGGGGCGTCGGTACCAAAACGGTGATGCCGCGGCGCAGCGCCGCGGCTCGCAACGGGGTTGTGGTGAATCCGGATTGACCTTGATGGCTGTGGCGCTCTTCCACGGCTCGATGTCCAGGAGTCGTGCGGCCGCCACCTCGGCGCCCGCGCAATTTGGGATGCGGCCGTGCGGCGGAAATGGAAAGCGCGCCACGCCCGCGGAGATCAGCCTGTCCCAGACCCACTGCCGCGCGGCGCTCTTGTCGGCAAAATCCCGGGCCATGACCGGAAGTGGAGCAGCGCGTCCTGGTGACAGTCAAGGCAAAGTCTGCTTCATGAACCTCGGGGAGATCCACGCCTCCCAGGATCCTCTGATCGTCGCCGCCAAGCTGCTCCAAAGCGATGATGTCTGCGAACAGTGCCGAGAGAACCGCCATCGCAGCGCGAGCGAGGCCGAAACGTAGGAACAGAAGACACAGGATGAGCCGGCTCAGGTCAGTGGTGCCAAGCGGAGCTCGTCCGGGACTCCGCGCCGAGGGCAGTCGGATCCGCACTGCTCGGATGCGGCACATACGGCCGCTGGACCCATCTCGCAGGAAGCCTCAAAGGCGTCGGCTATTTAGCGCGGAACCGGAATTTGAATCCAAATGGGGTGGACGCCCTCCGCTACTGCCGAGCCGGCTTCGGATAGGATCGGCGGGGCCGCATTGTTATTCAATGGGAGATCGCCATGACCCCGATCAGGATCGGCCTCGATATCGCAAAAAATGTGTTTCAGGCGCACGGTGTCGACGACAAGGGAATTGTTGTCATTCGCAAGCGGCTACGGCGCCCCGACATATTGCGGTTCTTTGCTTCTCTGCCACCTTGCCTGATTGGCATTGAGGCTTGTTCGGCATCACATCACTGGGCAAGAGAACTGATCCGGTTCGGGCACGAGGTGCGGCTGATGCCGGCCCGCTACGTCAAGCCGTATGTGCAACGTGGCAAGAGCGATGCTCTCGATGCGGAAGCGATTTGCGAAGCGGTGGGTCGCCCGACGATGCGGTTCGCGACAATCAAGACGACCGAGCAGCAGGCCGTGCTCACGCTCCACCGCGCGCGCGAGCTCCTCGTCAAG
>JAFASL010000244.1 GCA_019244535.1 Alphaproteobacteria bacterium | reverse complement strand
CGAGCTTACCGACTGTCTCGACTCCGAGGAGCTAACAAGCCTGCTAACTGATACTTCTGATATCAGCGGGATCAGGCTAGGTGATGGCAACCACATTGCGCTCAGCTTAAAACGCGGGGAACATTGGCACCGGCGCGACATGCTCCTCGACGCGGCGAACGCCGCGAACGTTCCCGGCTGCGACGCGCAACGCCTCCCGTTCCGCTGCGGGGCGGGTGTCCGAGATCCACAGATGCACGACACCGTCCTGCACGACAATCTCTTCCGGCCATACCCGGGCCCATTCCCGCCCGTTGAGTTCGGCCAACAGCTTGGCACGGATTTGGCGGTCGTTGCTGGCAGCGCCGGTCGCCGGCTCGCGGCTGATCGCCGCCACGGCGCGGACGAGATTGGCGCGGCTCAGGATGCCGACGAGCATACCGTCGCGCAGCACCGGCACACGTTTGATCCGCCTTGTTTCCATCAGTGTCGCGACTTCGGCGAGGTCGGTCGCTTCGTCGACCGAGATGACCTCGCGGGTCATGATGTCCCGGACCGTCCGGCCGTGCTCTTTGATGTAGTTGCGGGCCTCCTCGAGGCCCGGATCGAACCAGCGCCAGCGCCGCCGCGCCGTGCGGCGCTCGGTGCCGGTTTCGGCACGATGCAACAGATCGCCCTCGCTGATCATGCCGACAAGCCGGCCGTTCTCGACGACAGGAACCCCGCTGATGCCGCGCTCGGACAGCAGCTTTGCCAGATCCTGCACCGTACTGTCCGGACCGACCGTAACCACCGCGGTCGTCATCACGTCCATGGCTCGCATCGCAACGCCTCCTTCCCTGCGACCGGTCGCTGAACCAATCTCCGGCTGGTTATGTTCTTGATCAATTTAATCAAGCATACCAGAGGCGGCCGGGAATTAAACCGCTATTCCCGGCGCTCCGGATCCGCTCTGCCGCCGCCAATCCCTTAATGCCGACCTTGCTGGGCATGATGGTCGGCGAGGACCTGCGCAATGACAACCGAGATGCGCTTGCCGGTAGGAATGTGCAGGAATTCATTCGGGCCGTGCGCGTTCGAGTGCGGGCCGAGTACGCCCGTGACGACGAATTGCGCTTGCGGAAATTTTTCCCCGAGCATTGCCATGAACGGGATCGTGCCACCCTCGCCCATATAGGCCGGGGGCGCGCCGAAGGTGGTCTCGGATGCACGGGCCAGCGACTGTTCGAGCCAAGGCGACAAGGCGGGTGCGTGCCATCCAACGGCATTCGACTCCGGCTTGTAGACGACCCGCGCCCCATAGGGTGGGTTTTTCTCCAGTAGTTTGGAGACAATCTCGCTGGCTTTCGCGGCATCCAGGGTCGGCGGCAGTCGCAGGCTGAGCTTTGCGACTGTCGAAGGCAGCAGCACATTGCCGGCATCGACTGGGGGAGGCAGCCCGCCGATGCCGGTGACCGCCAGTTGCGGCCTCCAGGTGCGATTGAGCACCAGTTCGGTCAGATCGTCATCCATCGGCGACATGCCGGCCTTCAGTGGGAATTTGGTATAGACCGCATCTCCGAGCGCCGCCGAGGCGCGCCGGGCCTGTGCCACGCGCTCGGGCGGGATCTGGACGTAGAGTTCCGCCGGCCTGATGGCCCCGGTTTCCTCGTCTTCGAGGCGCGACAAGAGGCGTCGAAGGATGCGAAAGCTCGAAGGAACGATGCCCGAGGCATCGCCCGAATGCACGCCCTCGTCGAGCACCTCGATCCTCAATGTGCCCGCGGCCATACCGCGCAGCGAAGTGGTCATCCAGAGCTGATCGTAGTTGCCGCATCCGGAGTCGAGACAGACCACCAGCGACGGGGTGCCGATCTTTTGTGCGAGGTGATCGACATAATAGGGCAGGTCATAACTGCCCGATTCCTCGCAGGCCTCGATCAGCACTACGCAGCGTGCGTGCGGCACACCCTGCTCCTTCAGCGCCAGCAGCGCGCTCAGTGCCCCGAACATGGCGTACCCGTCGTCGGCTCCGCCGCGGCCATAGAGCTTGTCGCCTTCGAGATACGGGATCCAGGGGCCATAGCCCTGTGTCCATCCCACCATCTCGGGCTGCTTGTCGAGATGGCCATAGAGCAGCACGGTGTCGTTGCCCTCGCCGGGAACCTCGATGAGGATGACCGGGGTGCGCCCGGGAAGCCTGACGACTTCGAGGGTGGCACCCGGAAGAGAGGGGAGCTTCGCGCGCGCCCAGCCCTCGAACATTGCGACGGCCTCGTCCATGTAGCCGTGGGCCGCCCAGTCCGGGTCGAAAGCCGGCGATTTGTTCGGGATCTTGATGTATTCGGCCAATGTCGGGACGATCTCGTCGGACCAGCACTGACCGACCCATTTCGTCGTCCTCGCTATATCCAACATTTCCTCTGATCTCCGGCTAGAAGCGCCATCCCGTCTTGAAGACGAGACCAACGCGCCATTGGGTATACTCGCGCCCGGAAATGTTCGACCAGTTTCTCTCCAATCCGGCGACGAAGTCGACCGCCGGATTGCCCCGCCATCGCGCCGCGTCCGAACCGCCCAGCCAATCGGCCGGGATCACGTATTCGACGACGCCCGTTGGTTCCCATGTCAGGTTGCGTTGGTTTATCCCCTCGAAGGCATCGAACCAGCGGCGAGTTATCGGCATCGAGAAGCTGGCGTTCCATTGGTCGGAGATCACGTATGCCGCCGACGGGTTGAAAAAGAAGGCGTACGATTGCGGAGACGGGTCGCGAAAGCGGCGCTGCCCGCCGATGCTGAAGCCGAACGACCAGACCGTCGCGCTCGAGGTGTTGGCCGCAGCGGGTAGACGGTTAAACGCGCCGTCGAAATTGAACACCTTGTCAAGGCCCAGGCTCAGGTCCTGCCGCGTCGCGAAGTTGTTCGCGAAAGTCGGGTCGAAATCGAGCCGCGGCACATAGGACAGGAAAGGCGAGTAGGCCTGATCATCCAAAGGGTTTACGTATTGCGCTCTTGCGGAAGGGCGGATGTAGTCGATAGCGGCGCCGGGAGCATTGACAAACCGTTCGGTCTCGAGGCTGGCAGCGGCGGAGACCCGGATCGGCGTGTCGAACAGCTGGCTCGCCCAGCCGAGGCGAACCAGCGGGCTCCCCTCCAGGGTCTGGCTGCCCCCGGAGGGCAGAAACTGTGCATTGGAGTTGTACAAGGCCGGGGCCAGAACATTCAGCGTGAATTGCGGGGCGGGGACCGCCTGCTCTAGGCCGGGCGCGGTTGCGATAGCGCTGTCCGGCAACACCGGGGTTCTGTAGTTCGGTGTCGCCAATATCGCGTCGAACAGACCGTCCTGGCCGCCTTCCAGACCGGCGTTGCTGTTGGCGGTCTGCGCGATCGCCAATACTGCCTGAGCAGTGATCAGCAGCATGACGGATGCCGATACGCCCGCGTAGAATAGCCAGTGGCGAAGAACTTTCATTGTTGCCCTCCCTGGAAGGTGCGCTTCCTGACTGTCGGTGTCGGAAGCGTCTTCGTTTTCAACTGCGATGCGGGGGCCGTCTGTGTGGCGCCGGGCGCCGTCGCGAACCGGTTGTCTTGCGGGACTGGCGTCTTGCGATTTGGCGTCGCCAATATCGCGTCGGAAAGTCCGCCATGGCCGCCCTCGAGGCCGATGTTGCTGTCGGCTCTCTGGGCAAAAGAGGGATTCGCCGCGGCCGCTGCGGCGATCAGCGCAGCGGCCAATGTGGCCGCTCGCAATCCAGCTAGCCGCGGCGGAAACTGGGGGCTCAACTGTGATCTCCGGGCGAAATGCTGGACATCGTCCACCAACCCCAGTCTGTTCAGCCAGACCAAGTCACGCTTCCGCCCGGTCGGGTGCGGGTCGCCCACTGGAAAGCGCGCCGCCGGTGGCTGCGGTTCGTTTCCGCCGGCGGGCCAGACGCCGTAATTTCGGCGCCTCCTCGGCAAGTGCCCAGAGCGACTGCGCCACGCCGCGTCGGAATAGCGATGCCACCGCGGTTCCGATTTGACCGGATGCCAGTGCACGCCCAGCGTCAGTGGCGGCGACAGCCGCGTGCATCAGCATGCTGGCATTGCGGTAGCAGGCCATCATGCAGGCATTGCACGGTTCGCGCTGGTCAGGAATGCGATCGAGGTCGAATACCGAACCCATCGGCTCGCTCCAAGCCTCGCAGCGCCAGATATCGAGGTTCCAGTCCAAATAAAAGTACTTGTAGCCGCCGATGCATGGCACCGCCTGCTGCTCGCCGCGCAGATAGCGCGCGACCTCGGCCACCGACGCGCGTGGGTTGAGTACCGGGAACCGCTTCCTCATCCGGCCGATCGCGTCCAGTGCCGCAAGCAATTCTTTGCGGTCGAGATCGACCAGGTGCGAGTCTTCACTGTAAACCAGAGAGGTGGAGCCGAATGGTTCGTCGCGCGGATAAGAAAGCGCGACATTATCAAATCCGAGACTTCGCAACGTGTCCGGCAAGTCGTCGTAATTGACCAGACGATTCACCGTCACCGAGGCTTGCACCGGGAGACCATACTCTTTTGCCAGCGTGATCCCCTTCGCCAAGCGGCGCTCCAGCCCTTCAAGGCCGCGGTTGCGTTCGTGCTCGGCGAGGTCAGCGCTGTCCAATGAGACGATCAGCCGACACAGTCCGGCATCTGCCAGTGACCTGATATATCGCGACAAAAACCAGCCATTGGTAATGATCGCGCAGGAAATTCCGGCCGCCACGGTTTGCGAAACGAGCCGGACCACGTCGGGATGTACCAGCGGCTCACCGCCCTGAAGCGTCAGATAACGAATGCCGCGGCGGTGCAGTACCGGCAGTGCTCGAGAATACGCTTCGGTATCGACGAAGCGCGCCGGGCCCGCCAGCGTCTTGTCTCGGGCAAAGCCGCAGAAGTCGCACGCCGCGTTGCAGACGTTGGTGATCGAAAAGTCGCAGACGGCAGGCAAAGCGAGAGCCGGCATTTGTTGGATTGAACTCCGTTAATGGCTGTAGCCTGCGCGAATAATTTAATAATTGATCGGGTCGCGAATGATCGGGCAGGTCATGCAGTGGCCGCCACCACGCCCTCTGCCGAGCTCGGCGCCAACGATCGTTACCACCTCAATTCCAGCCTTGCGGAGCAAGGTATTAGCATAAGTGTTGCGGTCATAAGCGAAAACCACGCCGGGGGAAGCACAAATGAGATTTGCGCCGCTGTCCCATTGGGTGCGCTCGCGCATGTAGTCGGTGCCGCCGGTCTCGACCACACGCATTGCCTTGAGACCCAATGCCTCCCGGACCGTTTCGACGATGCCGCCCTGGTCTTTGTGCAGTTCGAGCGTCCCTTGCTTCGCGCCGGGCCGATAGGAGAAGCACTCGATCGCGTTGACGATATCCGGATAGATCAGCACACAATCGCGATCGGCGAAGGTGAAGACCGTATCAAGATGCATGGCCGAGCGCAGTTTCGGCAGCGCGGCGATGATGACGCGTTGTGCGCCGCCTTTCTCGAATAACGTCGCGGCGAGCTGGCTGATCGCCTGCCGAGAGGTGCGTTCGCCCATACCGATCAGCACATTTCCCTTGCCGATAGGCATCACGTCGCCACCTTCCAGCGTGGCCACGCCCCAGTCCTTTGTCGGATCGCCCCACCAAACGTTGACCTTGCCGGCGAAGTCGGGGTGGAATTTGTAAATCGCCGTCGTGAGGATCGTCTCTTCATGCCGCGCGGCCCAGAACAGCGGATTGAGCGTCACGCCGCCGTAAATCCAGCAGGTCGTGTCGCGCGTATAAAGCGTGTTGGGAAGCGGCGGCAGCAGATATTCGGTGACGCCCACGGCATCGCGAATTAGTTCGAGCCTCTCCCCACCTATGTGCTCCGGAAACTCCTGTGTCGATAAACCCCCGATGAGGGTCTCGGCTAGTTCGCGGGGTTTCAATCCTTCCAAATAACTGCGGACCTCGTCGACCAGATCAAGGCCAACTTCATTTGGCGTGACCTGATTGTCGAGAATCCATTTCTTCGCCTCGGGGACCGCGACGGTTTCGGCAAGCAGGTTGTGCATCTCCAGCACCTCGACGCCGCGGTCGCGCATCTTGGCCATGAAGTCGAAGTGATCCCGCTTGGCGTTGTCCACCCACAGCACGTCGTCGAACAGGAGAGCATCGCAATTGCTCGGCGTCAGGCGCTGGTGGGCGCGCCCCGGCGCGCAGACCATAACTTTGCGCAGCTGGCCGACCTCGGAGTGCACACCGTAAGCCGCACTTTGGGTGTTCGCCATGATGACCTCCGTTGCCTCAAATCGTGATGTA
>JAFASL010000238.1 GCA_019244535.1 Alphaproteobacteria bacterium | reverse complement strand
GACAGCGCGCGCGATTTCATCACCTTGGTGCATCGCTGCTGTGACGCATTCCGGCGGCTGCCCGTGCCGGTCATTGCGCGGATCGATGGTTACGCGCTCGGCGCCGGTCTCGAGCTTGCCTGCGCGTGCGATCTGCGAGTCGCCAGCGACCGCGCTCTGTTCGGGATGCCCGAGGTCAGGATCGGCATTCCTTCGGTCGTCGAGGCGGCGCTGCTGCCCAAATTGATCGGCCACGGCCGGGCGCGCCGGCTGCTGTTGACCGGCGAACACATTACCGCGGCGGCTGCCCTCGCCTGGGCTCTAGTCGACGTCGTTGCGTCGCCCGATCGGCTCGACCGGGCGGTCGAGGATCTCGCGCGCCCAATCCTCGCAGCCGGCCCGCAGGCGATACGGCTCCAGAAATCTTTGATCCTCGACTGGGAGGAACTGCCGATTACGGCGGCGGTGCAGCGTGGGATCGATTGCTTTGTCGGCGCTTACGAGACCGACGAGCCG
Source organism: Alphaproteobacteria bacterium (assembly GCA_019244535.1). Classification (GTDB taxonomy): domain Bacteria; phylum Pseudomonadota; class Alphaproteobacteria; order ATCC43930; family CGMCC-115725; genus AP-15. Next base: position 4,188 of record JAFASL010000238.1, on the reverse strand, counting down.
GCTCGCATGGCGGGCGCGGCACTTGCCGGGCTGCGCGCGCGGCGCCACGCCGGATAATTTTGTGATGAACGCCAAGCGCCGCCCCAGACGGTTGCGTCTTACCGAGGGGGCCGACGCCACGCCGCATTATCACGGACACCGGGAACGCTTGCGCCAAAGGCTGATCGAGGCCGGAGCAGACAATCTGCCGGATTACGAGCTACTAGAGGTGATCCTGTTCGCCAGCAACCCGCGCTCCGATGTCAAGCCGATCGCCAAGGATTTGCTCGAGCGCTTTGGCGGCTTTGCGGAATTGCTGAGCGCCGAGCCTGACGCGCTCGCCGGTGCCGGGCTGGGTCCGGCCGGCATCGCTGCGCTTAAAGCGGCGCGCGAAGTGGGGCTGCGGGCGCTGCGCTCGGAGCTGAAAGGGCGGCCGGTGGTCAATTCCTGGGACAAGCTGATCGATTACTGCACCGCGCATATCGCGCACGGCCTGGTCGAGGAATTTCACATCCTCTTTCTCGACCGCAAAAACGTGCTCATCAGACATGAGCGCCAGCAGCGCGGCACTGTGGATCATACGCCGGTCTACACGCGCGAGGTCGTCAAACGCGCGCTCGAGCTGCAGGCCTCCGCCTTGATCCTCGTGCACAACCATCCGTCGGGCGACCCGACCCCCTCGAAGGCGGACATCGCGGTAACGAAAGACATCGTCAAGGCAGCCGCCCCGCTTGGCGTGGCGGTGCATGATCACCTGATCATCGGGCGCGGCCGGCACGCCAGCTTGCGCGACCTCGGGCTCATTTAGCACCGTCAAGAGCTCGCCGGTCTTAAGCAACCCGGTCGAGCGCTTCGCGCGCGGCATTCGCCAGGTCCTCCTTGCGGTACGGCTTGCTGAGCAGCGGGGTGCAGGCGGTCAACGGTCCGGCATCGTCGTTCAGCCGCGCTTCCGAGAACCCCGAGGTAAAGACGATTTTGATGCCCGGCCAGCGCAGGCGCGCCCGGCGTGCCAATTCACGGCCGTTGATGCCGCCCGGCATTACGATATCGGTCAACAGCAGATCGATGCTCTGCCGATCCAGCAATTCGAGACCGGCCGCCGCATTTTCAGCCGCGAGCACGCGATAGCCGAGCTCGCCGAGCTGGCGCGTAACGACGTGGCGCAAGGCTTGATTATCCTCGACCACCAGGACGGTTTCGCCATTGCCGTGCGCAAGCGGAATAACATTGGAATCCGCGACGGCGGGCGCCTTGTGCGTCGTGCGCGGGAGAAAAAGCCGAAATGTCGTGCCGATGCCGGGCTCGCTGTAGACGCCGATATGTCCCCCCGATTGCTTGATGAAGCCGAACACCATGCTGAGACCAAGGCCGGTGCCCTTGTCCCGAGCCTTCGTCGTGAAGAACGGCTCGAAAATCCGATGTATCACCTCCGGAGTCATACCGCATCCGGTATCGCAGACTTCCAGCATGACATAATCGCCTGGTACGACTTCCGTGTGCTGCGCTGCGTAATCGGAATCTAGGGTGCGATTGCCGGTCACAATCACCAGACGTCCGCCTTCGGGCATCGCGTCGCGCGCATTGGTGGCCAGATTGGTAAGACTCGCCTCGAGCTGCGCGGGATCGACAACAACAGATCCCAGCTCCGCCGCAAGGTTGAGTGAGATCTCGATGTCCTCTCCAAGGGTGCGTCGCAGCAGCCGGGCAATTCCCGAGACGAGCTCGTTGACATCGACGCGTTGCGGGCGGAGCGGCTGCTGGCGGGCAAAGGCAAGCAGGCGACGGGTCAGATCGGCGCCGCGAAACGCTGCTTCGAGTGCTTCGCGCGTCAGCTCGTCGACGTCGGAATCACCTCCTTTCAGATCTCGCAGTAGATCGAGATTGCCGATGACGACGCCGAGCATGTTGTTGAAATCATGGGCCATGCCTCCGGTGAGATTGCCAATCGCTTCCATCTTCTGGGCCTGGTACAGCTGGGCTTCCAGTTTCGTGCGCTCGGCTTGCTCGCGATGCAGTGCAGAAAGGTCGCGCAGAATGCCGGTAAAGTGGCGGTGGCCTCCGGCCCACCATTCGGCAATCGACAGATGCGCAGGAAAAACCGAGCCGTCCTTGCGGCAGACCTCCAATTCCCTGACTGTCCATAAATAGCGTGCCGTATTTCGCTCGGGCTCCTGTCGCATGGCTGGGCAGCAGCACCCTCATATTCTGTCCGACCAGTTCGGCTGCCTGATAGCCGGTCATGGTTTCGGCGGCTCTGCTGAACTCACGAATGATGCCGTGCTGGTCACTTACGATAATCGCGTCGACCGCGGTCTCGAAGATCGCCCGATAACGGCTTTCGCTTTCTATCAGCTCGCGTCGCGCCGCTCTGAAGCTCGAGCGCTCGTATCGCAGCCGGATCGCCAGTAGCGCGACCAGGAGCGCGAACGCCGGCCAGGCGACCGCACCGCAGAAGCATGCGGCCTCCACGATTTCGGGAGCGAGATCAGGCATATCGACCGATCTGATTTTCCAATGTCACGGGCGCTGCCCATCACTTCGTTAACACCTTCTTAACTTGCGCAGCGAACGTCATAAAGCCGTCAAAAAATCGAGCAAAAGGAGCATTGCCAAAGATCTTTCCATTAAAATTGCGCGAGCATTTTACTAACCGAGCCACTTTTTGACCTTCACCAAAAGGGTTCGATTTTATCTTTCGGCTCTTGGATTGTAGGGAAGGTGGACCTTGGCTCCGAAAGCGCGCCGCGATGATTGTACCCGCCTCGCTGTACGACAAAAAGCAATTGAGCAATGGCCCGCGATAGCCGTTAATATCGGTGTCTTCGACCTCCGGCTGGGAGAAATCGTGTGTTTGTCAGTCTCTCCGACGAGCAGCGCCGCTTCGTGCAGACAGTCCGGGATCTCGCGCAGCGCGAATTTCGGCCGCGAGCGCTCCGCTACATGGACGGAACTTTCCCGTGGGACAATATGCGCGACCTGGCCCGGCTTGGTGTTCTCGGCATGGCGGTGCCGGAGGAATATGGCGGGCTCGGATTGCCGGTCTTCGACACCGCGCTCGTCCTCGAGGAGATTGCCAAAGCCTGCTACGTAACGGCGATGGCGGTGCTCGGCGAGGTTGGGGTGCAGACCCGCATCCTCGCGACCTACGCGCCGGGAGAGATCAAGAAGCGGATCTTGCCGGCGGTGTGCAGCGGTGACGCAATCCTGGCGATTTGCATGACCGAGCCCGACGCTGGCACCGACGTCGCCAATTACAAGACCAATGTCGACACCGCCGGGAATGCGCTGCGGCTGAATGGCGTCAAGACCCTGATCAGCCGCGCCGACGAGGCCGAGATGTTTGTCGTCTTCACCAGGGTCGACCGGCGGCCCGGCCGCGAGGGCATCGGCTGCGTGCTGGTCGAGCGAGGCACTCCGGGCTTTTCGGTCACCGGGACCTATCACACGATGGGCGGTGAAAACCTGCACGAGATCCGCTTCGAAGATTGCCTGCTGCCGCCCGAGAATTTGGTAGTGCGCGAGGACGGCTTTCGCAAATTGCTGTCGGCCTTCAACACGCAGCGTTGTCTCAACCCCAGCATCTCGCTGGGGCTCGCCGAGGGCGCGCTCGAAGAGGCGGTGCGCTATGTCAAGGAGCGCAAGGCGTTTGGCCGCGCGATCGGGGAGTTTCAGGGCATGCGCTGGAAGATTGCCGAGATGTACAAGGACATCGAGGTCGGCCGCAGCATGCTCTACCGCGCCTGCATGAGCGCCGACCCGTTCCCCGACCCGCTGCTCGCCGCGGTCGCCAAGACCTATTGCAACGAGATGGCGCTGCGCGTGACCTCCGAGGCGATCCAGGCGCATGGCGGCTACGGCTTCACCGACGAATTTCCGGTCTCGCGCTTTTACCGCGGCGCCCGCTACGGCACATTGGGAGGCGGCACGACCGAAACCCTGCGCGACCTGATCGGCAAGCGCATCCTGGCCGGGATGGACCCGGCCGACGGCATTCTCGGGCTGGCCATGTTCTGATCGGCACCTGTCTTGCAATCAGCAATTGAGTCTCTCAAAACCCATTTGGCTGTTCTCGCTGTTACCTGCAGCCAATCTACAGTGATGCTCTCCTAACAATTGCATATGTTGCGGGTCGGGGCATCACTCTCTGTCTCGGGCGATATCACGCGATTGCGGCACTTTTCGGGTTGGCAGATGTGCGGCGGAGGATCG
>JAFASL010000225.1 GCA_019244535.1 Alphaproteobacteria bacterium | reverse complement strand
ATTACAGCGTATTCCAACGCATCGCTGAAGGCGATCGCGCGATTGCCGGGCAACGTCCACGGCGTCGTCGTCCAGATTACCGCCGCCGCGTCGCGCAACGACGGCCGCTTCGCCTCCACGATCGGGAAGCGTACCCAAACGGTCGTCGACCTGTGATCGTGGTATTCCACTTCGGCTTCGGCGAGTGCGGTCTGCTCGACGACCGACCAGAGGACCGGCTTCGCTCCCTTATAGAGGCCGCCATTGACGAGAAACTTGCCGATCTCGCGGACGATCTGCGCTTCAGCCGAATGCGCCATCGTCATATAGGGATTATCCCAGTCGCCGACGACGCCAAGCCGCTTGAAGTCGCGTTTTTGAACTTCGATCCAATGCGCCGCGAACTCCCGGCATTCGCGGCGGAACTGGTCAATCGGCACGCTGTCCTTCGATTGATTTTTCGCGCGGTATTGTTCCTCGACAATCCATTCGATCGGCAAGCCATGGCAGTCCCAGCCCGGCACATAGGGCGCGTCCTTGCCGAGCATTTGCTGGGCCCGATTGACCACGTCCTTCAGGATCTTGTTAAGCGCGGTGCCGAGGTGAATGTCACCATTCGCATAGGGTGGGCCATCGTGCAGAATGAACTTCTCGCGACCTCGCGACGCCTCACGCAGTCTCGGGTAAAGGCCTATCTCCTCCCAGCGCGCCAGGATCGACGGCTCGCGTCTCGGCAAATCCCCGCGCATCGCGAATGGGGTCTTGGGCAGGAATACGGTCGGACGATAATCCGTCGGCATCAGCGAAACACTTTCCGGAACGAACCAGGTAAATAAGGGCCGGCCCTGACTGCGTCAACGAAGGCCCGTTGCGGCCACAACCTGGATTTGCGTACGACCAGAGGCCATCGCTGCGTGTGCAGCGAATCTGCAGCAAAATTGCTGGCTCAGGTAGAGTCGTCCACTAGAAACCTACCCACCCAGACGCGTGTGCCGGGACGTAAGGGAGTATGCGATGCAAAGATGGCAAGTTTCGGGTCAGAACGCTCCGGCGGCGGCGAGGATCGTCCGCGCCTGCGCAGCGTCCGCAGCAATCTGCGCCTTCAGCGCGTCCAGGCCAGTAAATTTCTGCTCCGGCCGGATGAAATCGACGAGCGCGACGCGCAAGTGGCGTCCATAAAGGTCGACATCGATGTCGAACAAGTGCGCCTCGAGCCGTGGCACGAGACCGCCGACCGTCGGGCGCAACCCAATATTGGCGACGCCATCGATCGTGCGGCCGCCGAGCGGGTCGTCGGGCCCGTCGCCGGAGACGCGCACGGCGTAGACGCCAAAGGCCGGGTGCAGGTAATCATCGAGACCGAGATTCGCTGTCGGGAAGCCGATCGTCCGACCGCGCCGGTCGCCGGCCGCGACGCGGCCGTCAATCTCCCAGTATCGGCCCAGCAGCGTAGCCGCCTCGCGCGACTTCCCGGCCTTGAGCAGCTCGCGGATATGGGTCGAGGAGTAGACGACCGTATCCGCACCGCGGATCGGCTCGATCACGGTGACCCCGAAGCCGTGCCGCCGGCCCTCGGCCTGCAGAAGATCGGGCGTCCCGCGGCGACGGTTGCCAAAGGTACAATCCCAACCGACCACGATATGCGAGGCGCCGATTGCGCCGACGATTACCTCGGCAATGAAATCCTCGGCGCTCTTTTTCGAGAAGGCGAAGTCGAAATGCTGAACAAACAGCAGATCAACCCCAAGCCGGGCGAGTTCGCGCTCCTTGACGCGGAAGGGCGTCAGTCTGAAGGGCTCCGCCGCGGGGAAGAATACGCTGCGCGGATGCGGCTCGAAGGTCAGCACTCCAGTTGGTCGGTCGCCTTGCCGTGCCAAATCGCAGACCCGGCCGATCAGCGCCGCATGGCCGCGATGCAGACCGTCGAAATTGCCCATCGCAAGGACCGCGCCAGGCAAGTGATTCGACCGGGGGCCGGGATGTCTTACGACTCGGATCACAGCAACGGAGACCGCGCAGTTTTCATGGCCAGTGAATTGCCATGAAAATAGCCCGACCGCGGGCCTCAGGATAGCGCATCGCTCCCGTGGGCGGCGCATCCGGCAAAAACCGGTATATTGAGGGGCATTTATGCCGGATGGACGATCAGCCCGGATGGACGACGCTGCGAGCCGCCGGATGAGACCGGCAGCGAGCGATTTCGCCGCGCCACTGCGAGAAGCTTGGTATTATGCCCTACCGAGCCGAGGCTTGCGGCGCTTGACGATGATCTCGCGACTGATGCTCGGAGAACCGATCCTCATCGGGCGTGACGAGCGCGGCTCGATCTTCGCATTGCGCGATCTCTGCCCCCACCGTGGAATGCCCCTCAGCGCCGGGAATTTCGATGGGCGGGAGATCGAATGCTGCTATCACGGCTGGCGATTCGATACGCGCGGGCAATGCGTCATGATCCCGTCGCTGGTGCCGGGTCAGCGCTTTGCACCCGGACATATCCACACACGCCTCTATCCGGCCCGTGAGGTGCAAGGCAACATTTGGGTGTTCTTTGGGGAAAATATGGGTGCGGCCCCGGAAATCCCGGTGCTTGACGGGTTTGATAATTGCGCACCCGACCTGGTGGAGAGCGTTCGTTTCTCCGCGGCGATCGATCATGCGGTTGTCGGACTGATGGATCCGGCACACGGGCCTTTTGTGCATCGGGCCTGGTGGTGGCGCTCCCGTCGCTCGATCCAGCAGAAGGCCAAAGCCTTTTCCCCGTCGCCATTCGGCTTCACGATGCTCCGACATGCGCCGTCGCACAATTCGCGCGCGTACCGGCTACTCGGTGGTGCGCCGGAAACCGAAATCGTCTTTCGGCTGCCGAGCGTGCGGATTGAACAGATCCGCGCCGGCCGGCAGCGGGTCGCCAATCTGACGGCGATCACGCCGATCGACGATCGCGTCGCCGAGGTCAGCCACTGCGTCTATTGGACTCTGCCCCGGCTTGGTCTTTTGAAGCCGGCGCTGCGCCGCTATGTGCGGGCCTTTTTGTACCAGGACCGCGACATCATGGAGCGCCAGCAGCAGGGCCTGCGCTTCGACCCGCCGTTGACCCTGATCGACGACGCGGATACCCAGGCAAAATGGTATTACCGGCTCAAGCGCGAATACCTCCGGGCCTGCGCCGAGAAGCGACCCTTCGAGAACCCGGTCGAGCCCCGCACGCTCGAATGGCGCAGCTAGACGGGGGTTGACGCCAAGAAAGCGCGAAGGCGCCGAGCTGTCAGTAGGTGGTGCCGAGCCTCAGATAGCGATATCGGTCGATTGTCTTGACGGCGATCTCATGCTGCTCGCCATCACGATTCACGGTCAGCTTGACCGTGATTCCGGCGTCGCCACGGCCCCACAGCGCGCGATAGAAATCGGCCAGATCGCGGATTTGCGACCCGTCCATGGCGATGACCCGATCGCCCGGCCGAAGGCCTGCCGTTTCGGCCGGTCCGTCCGGGGCGACCCGGCGCACCACGAGTTCGCCGTCGGCCGCCTGCAGGTTGGCCCCGATCCATGGCCGGGATGCGGCCGGACGCCCCAACGCGATCAGATCTCCCATTACCGGCCCGAGCCGGTCGATTGGGACAAACATATTTCCGGGAGCTCCGTCGGCGGCGTCTCCGACGATCAGCGACCCGACCCCGGCAAGCTTGCCGTTGGGCGCGATGAGCGCGGCGCCGCTCCATGCCGGATGCGGCGGAACGGTGAAGATCGCATCCTCCAACAGGTACTCCCAATAACCGGAAAAGGTGCGGCGGGAAACCACGACAGCAGGTTGCGCCGCCGCGGCGCCGCCATGCCCTGCGATGATTACTGGCGTCCTTTCGGCGAGGCCCTGCGCGGTGCCAATGGGTAACGGTTTTACCGGCAAGGGTTCAGCAGCGCGGAGCAGCCCGAGCCCCGATTCCGTGTCGAAGCCGACTACGTCCGCGCGGCTGGTCTTGCCTGAAGCCGTCACCTCGGCCGCCATCGCTTCGGTGATCAGATAACCGATCGTCACGATGAGACCGCCGTCGTCGATCACCACGCCGGAGCCGTGGCGATTGGTGCCGAGCAGCCTCGCGGTGCGCGCCTCTGCTGGGATTTCCGCGCGCAGCGCGACCACCGCCTCGAGCGATTGCGCCGGGTTGGCGGCCGGCTCGGCCGCCTGTAGAGCCGGCGAGCCGCCGAGCAGCAGCGCCGCTACGAGGTGACCGGCTGCATGAGAGAGTTTTGCGAGGCCCGGCGTGCGCCACCCGCCAGGAATCATTGCGAAACGGCCCCCGGCTCCCCCGCGCCGTAGACCTCGGCAGCATCGCGCGCGAGCAGAGCCCGCGAAGCGGGCCTCATGTAAAGCATGTGTCCGCCGTCATAGACCCGCAGCTGGATTGCCGATCGCGTCGCCTCGGGAATTTCTAGCTGATCGACAAGCCAGCGCGAGCTGAAGTACGGGGTCACCAGGTCATAGCGCCCGCTGGCGATGAGCACCTTCATTGCCGGATGTTCGAGCAGCGCGGCCTCGAGCGATGACATTGCCAGACCGTCGCTGCCGCGCGCCCCTTCGCCTTGCCAGTTCCACTGCTGCGATACGTCGTGGGGCAGCACGCGGTAAGGCTGATTGGTATGAATGCCGAGCGCTTCGACAAGATAAGCGTTGAAAGCCGTGCCGTAGGCTGCGACTGCCGGTTGCAGCACCGGGTCGCCGGCGCCACCCCGCTCGCTGTCCTCGGGCCCTGCCGGCCGGGCGATCATGCTGTCGTAGAGACTGACCACCTCGCCCTGGTTTCGGCGGATCTCGCGGGCGAAGATGTGGCGTGGAATGCGGCCGCGGTAGCGGCGCACGATTTCCGCCGGGAGCCCGGCGATTTGAGCGATGCGGGCGATGAACGGATCACCTACGGACGGCTGCCCTTTCAGCCCCGCGAGACCGACTAGGTAGTCCGATAGCGCGAAACGCTCGGCCTCTTCTATCCCGGCGCTCCCAGAAGTCATACCATAGGCGGCGGCGGTTGCCGCATAGGACGGCAGCGCAAAGGCGGAGGCGAGAAGATCGCGTTCCGTCTGGTGCAAGGCCGAGAGATCGAGCGCCGGCGACACCAGGACGAGGCCCCTGACGATCACATTGACGTCGTGAGGCAGGGTTTGCGCCATCGCTGCTGCGCGGAAGCCGCCATAGCTCTCGCCGACCAGATAGACGGGCGAAGTCCACCGCTGATGGCGGGTCAACCAGAGGCGGACTACCGAGCCGAGCGAGGCGATATCGCTGTGCACATCCCAGAACGGCTTGTCAGGATTGTCCTCCTTACCTTTGCCGCGGCTGAAGCCGGTGCCGACCGGGTCGACAAAGACGAGATCGGAAAAGCCGAGCCAGGTCGAAGGGTTGTCGACCAGCCGAACTGGCGGGGTCGGCGCGGCGCCATTTTCCGGCGTCTCGAGGATCTGCGGACCGAGAGCGCCTAGATGAAGAAAGACGGACGCCGCTCCGGGACCGCCGTTGAAGACGAAGCTGACGGGCCGGCTGCCGCCGCCGTTCTCGCCATCCGTGACATAGCTGACCGTAAAGATCGATGCCGTCGTGTTGCCCTTGCCATCGGTCACTGGTAAGGTTTCGGCGACCGCCTCGTAGTCGAGCCGCCGCCCGTCGAGCCCCATCGTATGGTGGGTCGCCACGCGCGCCGGCAATTCGCCGTTCGGCTTGTCGTCCGCCTGTGCGCCGGGTGCCGCGGCGAAGGCCACCAGCGAAAGTAGGACGACTGCAATCGATTTCCGCATCGATACCGCCTCGAATTTTGTCCGGCCGAGGGCCGGTCGGAGGGCGACAGGTGCGTGCGAACTGTGTCGATTCTGTGGGATCGGGGCGGTAAGCTCGACGATCGTCGAATTTCGGGGGAGGGTCGTATGCCCAGTTCCGCCCGCGTTGCGCTGATCACCGGCTGCGGCAAGCCGGTCGGCATCGGCAATTCGACCGCTCGCGCGCTCGCCGCGACCGGTGTTACGGTCGTCGTCTCAGATGTCGTGCCGACTGGGGTTGCCAACGAGCACAATGTCGACGGCGACATCGATCGCTCGTGGGGCGGCGTGGAAAGCCTGGTGGAGCATCTGGTGCGCAACGGGAGAACCGCGTCTTCGACACTCGGCGATGTCAGCATCGAGGCGGATGCCGGTCGCATGGTCGAGGAGGTGCTCGGCCGGTACGGCCGCCTCGACATTCTCGTCAACAATGCCGGTGCGCCGCAGGGCGCTGACCGCAACGAGATCGAGGATGTGCCGGTCGAGGCATGGGACCGCACGATGGGGGTCAACGCGCGCGGCGCGTTTCTGATGTCGCGCGCCGCGGTTCCGGCGATGCGCAAGGCAGGGTGGGGGCGTATCGTCAGCGTCTCGTCGAAGGCGGCGTTCCGGCCCGGCAAGCATCGCGCGACCTATGCGGCGTCAAAGGCGGCGATCGTCGGGTTCACCAAATCCTTAGCGTTCGACCTGGCGCCCCACGGGATCACCGTCAACGCCGTTTGCCCCGGGCCGATCCGCACTTCGCGCGCGATCAGCACAAACCGGCGTGAATACGGCGACAATCTCGAGATTGGCTTTGCCGAGCGCGCCAAGGCGATCCCGGTCGGCCGCTTCGGCACTCCCGACGAGGTCGCTGCGGTCATCGCGTTTCTTGCCTCCGACGAGGCCGCGTTTGTCACCGGCCAGGCGATCGGGGTTGATGGAGGTTGGTGACATGAAGCGGATCGACATCACTGCTTATGGCGTGCCGGAAGAGGTCGCACACTGCGTCGACATGCCGGATGTCGGCGAGCCTGGCCCCGGCGAGGTCGTGTTCGACATCCTGGCCTTTCCGATCAACCCGGCGGATATCTTGTTCTGCCGTGGTAGTTACCGGCTACGCCCGCCGCTGCCCGCGACACCGGGGGCCGAGGGTGTAGGGCGCGTCACCGCCGTCGGCGGCGGGGTCGCTAACGTCAAGCCCGGCGATCTCGTCATAAACATGCAGCGCGAGAACTGGGCGCAGCGCCGCCGGGTTAAGGCCGACGACGCCGTGCCGATCCCGCCGGGTCTGGATTTGGCGCAGGCGGCGATGCTGCGCATCAACCCGCCGACCGCGCTGTTGCTGCTGGAAGATCATGCTGCGTTGAAGCCGGGGGATTGGGTCATCCAGGACGTCGCCAATTCCGCGGTCGGCCGACATGTGATCGTGCTCGCCAAGGCGCGTGGGCTGCGCACAATCAACGTGGTGCGCCGCGACGATGTCGCCGGAGAATTGCGGGACCTCGGCGCCGATGTCGTGTTGAAGGACGGCCCGGACCTTGCCGAGCGCGTCCGGGCTGCGACCGGCGGAGCGCCGATAAAGCTCGGGATCGACGCGGTGTCGGGCGAGGCTTGCAAGCGCATCGGCGATTACATTTCTGAGGGCGGGGCTGTCGTCAGCTACGGCTCGATGTCGGGCCAGGATCCGGTGATGAGCCGCGCCGCGGTCAATATACGCGGGGTCAATCTGACCGGGTTCAACCTCGGCCGCGGCCTCGCCAAGCGCAACCAAGAGCAGGTGCGCGCAATCTATGCCGACCTCGCCGCCAAGCTGCGCGACGGCGTGTTGAAGGCGCCGGTCGACGCGTTATACCCGATCGAAGAAATCAAGCC
>JAFASL010000207.1 GCA_019244535.1 Alphaproteobacteria bacterium | reverse complement strand
TGGTGGGCGAGTACCGACTGCACGGTATCGCGCAGCAGCGGGAAATAGTCGCGATCGGCACCGCTGGCGATCAGCAGCCGGGCCGGCGGCATCCACAGCCCACTAAAGGACGGCCCGCCTTGGAAGTGCTAACAGCGAAGAGCATCGCCGGGATCGTATGAAACCGGCGCTGTCCGGTCTATAGCGTCATCCCGCAGGGCGCGGCGGCGTTTCCCGTGGGGTGACCACGATATCCAGCCTCTGCGACAGGCGCAGCACGGTAATCGGCACGGGCTTGCCGGCCCGCTCCTCCGTTAGCAGCCGATGCAGTTCGTCGACATCGCCGACCGGAACACTGTCGATCGCGACGATGATGTCGCCGCTCAACAGTCCGGCGGCGCGAGCGGCGCCATCGGGAGCGGTCGATTGGATCCGCACGCCGGTCTCAAGCGCCAGCTCGTGAAACCGCACGACCCGGCGCGACAGCGGCACGTTCTGTCCGGCGACCCCGATATAACAGCGCCGCACCCTGCCCTCGCGAATCAGCCGCGACGCGACAAACTCGACGGTTGCCGCCGAGATCGAGAAGCAGATGCCCTGCGCCATGCCGATAATCGCGGTGTTGATGCCGACGACCTCGCCGCCCGCCGTGACGAGCGGCCCGCCCGAATTCCCGGGGTTGAGCGCCGCATCGGTCTGGATGACGCTGTCGATCAGCCGGCCGGACCGGGTGCGCAACGAGCGGCCGAGCGCACTGACGACGCCCGCCGTGACGGTGCATTGAAACCCGAACGGGTTGCCGATCGCGACAACCAGCTGTCCGACTCGCAGCTTGCGCGAATCGCCGAGCCGCGCGAAGACCGGCGTCTCGCCTTCGAGCCGCAAGACAGCCAGGTCGGTGTCGGGGTCGTCGCCGACCAGAACCGCCCCGAGGCTTCGCCCATCGGGAAACGTCGCCTGGATCTTGCGGGAGCCGCTGACGACATGGCTGTTGGTCAGGACGTAGGCGTCGGGAGTAAACACGACACCGGAGCCGGCGCCGTTGACCCGGTCATTCGCGCCGGTGACCTGGAGGTGAAGGACCGCGGGGCCGACCCGGTCGACGGCGCCGATGACGGCCCGGGAATAGGCGTCGAGGAGACCGATGTCCTCGGCGGCGGCGCTGCTTGGCGCCACCGGGGCGCCGGGTTCGATCTCTCCGATTGGATCGTAGATGGGGGAAAAATATGTGTCCATGGTAGAATAAAGTAGGAACATTTTCAGGGCTTGGTAAGATGTACTCCGATCGACAGGACAGGGCGGTGATTCGATGGCTGGCAGCGTCAACAAGGTAATTCTCGTCGGCAATCTCGGCCGCGACCCCGAGATCCGCTCGACGCAGGACGGGATGCGGATCGCCAATCTGGCGGTCGCCACATCGGAGACCTGGCGCGACCGGGTATCCGGGGAGCGCAAGGAGCGCACCGAATGGCACCGCGTCGTGATCTTCAACGAGCGGCTCGCGGAGGTCGCCGAGAAATATCTGAAGAAGGGCCGGAAAGTTTACGTCGAGGGCGCCCTGCAGACCCGCAAATGGACCGACAACGCCGGCCAGGAACGCTATACGACCGAAATCGTACTGCAGCGTTTCCGCGGCGAGCTGACGATGCTCGACGGCGGCGCCGGCGGCCCGCCGATGGAAGGCGGCTACGACGAAGGCTACTCGGGCGGCGGCTTCGCCGACGAACCCCGCGCCTCCGCCACCCCGGCCCGCGCCCGCACACCGGTCAACGACCTCGACGACGACATCCCGTTCTGAGACTTACCCGGGAGGAGGAGATGGCTTCGCAAGGTCTTGTTATACCGCCCGGCGAGGGCCGCATCTGGAACAGTTCGCCTGGGCGATTGGAGGCGCTCAAGCTGCTCGGCGCCGAGACTGGCGGAAGCGTGATGATGTTCGAGGAGGTTGCGCCTGCCGGCACCCGGACGACCTATCACCGGCACCATGAGAGCGACGAGGTCGCCTATGTGCTCGCCAGCGAGATTACCTTC
>JAFASL010000161.1 GCA_019244535.1 Alphaproteobacteria bacterium | reverse complement strand
GCGGCGCGGCGTCTTTCGCTCGCTGGTCGATCTGCAGGCCGCAATCAACCGATACCTCGGCGAGCACAACCGCAAACCCAAACCCTTCCTGTGGACCGCCGATCCCAACCGCATCATCGAGAAGATCAATCGAGGGCATCAAGTGTGGCGTCAGACCACTAGTTCCGTGCTGATTGGCTCTCGGACTGCCCAGTCTTTGAAATAGAAGATCGAGCCCTTATTCAAATATCCGGGTCAGGGTAAGCCCGCCCCAGCCGATGAGAACCAGCCCGGTAAACCGACTCATCGCATCACCTCCAGGAAGGGTTTTCTCGAAGAGGACCAAGAGCGCGATGGCACCGACCCAGACGAGATTCATCAGTCCACTGACGAACAGGAGGGTCATAAGCATCCAGCAGCAGCCGAGGCAAAAAAGTCCGTGGCGAACCCCGGTTCGGACGGCGCCGAGCATTCCTCTTCGCCAGTGGCGGATCAGGAACGCGGTGGGCGAGCGACAATGCCGAAGGCATGTATCCTTTAGTGAAGTCCATTGATAGGCACCTGCGGCGATGAGAACCGTGCTGGCCAAGATCGAATTGGCGAAAGCCATTGTCTCGGACAATAATCCCGCGTTGTCGAGCCCCCATTGCAGCAATGTGGCGACCAGACCAAATGCGCACCAGACGAGCAGATAACCTGACGCAAACAGGATCGCCGTGGCGGGAATGAGATTGGAGTTGTCCAGGCGATCTTCGGCTAGGGCAGTGACTAACAACACCGTTGGAGCAGCAGTCGGCAGCATCATCGCCGCCATCATCACCACCCACATGGTCAGGACCAGGACTGCATATGGAAGATCCCAGCCCCGCTGCATCGCCATCACGTGGCCGCCGCCCATATCCATCCTTTCCATCTCGATACCGGCACCGAGCAACAAATAAGCCCATGCCATCGCGCTTGCGACGGCCAGCGCGCCCAATACGACGCCTCGCCGATGCCGAATGATCCGATGAAGCAGTTCGATGCTGATGGTATCGCTACCCGGCAATGGAATTGTTGGACAAACCTAGAGGCTTGACCCGTCAGTCGTTGCGCTCGGTGTATTCTTCGGACAGCACCTTAGCGCCGATTTCCGCGGCGATTCTCGCGCAAAGAGCTTGGAGAGACCGGGCAGGCACGAGTTCATGAAGCCTGAGAAGCGTATAGTAACGGATGCTGGTCAACAGAGCATCGCCGTCTTCACCCTCTTTGATGCGCGGGCGGAACTGTTCAAGCGGAAAAGTCTCGGCGACGACCAGACTGGCAGAGACATCCTCGACGGCTCGTTTCTCGGCAATGATGTCGGCAACGAACCGCACCCCGTCCGCCGGTCCAGCGGCAATCTCGGTATCAGGCATCTTCGAAAGGCGCGAAACGAGGCACGAGCGGAGCTGCGAGATTGCTCCGGTGTCACCGGCGAAACGAAGCAGGATAACGACGTTTGAGCCTGTGGCGGCTTGCGCCCATGCCCGGGGTGGAAAGGCGCCGAGCGCCAATACCGTTATTCCAACTGAGAGTACATGTCCGATAACCGCCGGAAGATGCATTATACTTACTCGAGCAGACCGAGCTCTTTGTAGACTTGTTCGGCGGCCGGATGCAGCGGCGCCGTCAGCCCGTCGTTGATCATCTCCCTGGTTCTCAGCCCGGCGAGCACCGGATGGAGCGCGCGCAGCTCGGCCAAATGCGTGAGCACGGCCCTGGCTATTATCGCAACCACCCGGCCATCGGTCGAAGCCGACGTCACCAGAGTGGCGCGACCCCCGAAGGTCGGCACATCGGCTGCTATCCCGTAGAGACTGGCGGGGATCGTTCCTCGTTGGTAATATCGGTGGTCGTGCACGAGCTTGTCCACGGCTGGGCCGGTAATTGCGACCAAATTCGTCGCGCAGGCAGCTAACTGCTTCGCAACCACTGGCGACGGATGCCCGACGATGAGTAGATTTGCATCGATGGTCCCGGTGCAGAGCGCCGAAGTGGTCGCCTCTGGCTTCAATTCCGTTGGATGCACCCGCTCTTCGTCCTTCCAGCCGAGCTGGGCCTCAATAGCATCCCAAGTCGCCCGGGTGCCGCTGCCCCGGGCGCCGACATTCAGTCGGCGGCCTGCTAAGCCCGCGAGTTCCCTAATATGGGAATCGGACCGTGCTACTACGGTGACGAGCTCGGGATAAAGGGATAGCACCGAGCGCAGGCCGCGGAACGATCCGCCGGTCCATCGGTCCTCGCCATTGTAGGCGGCAAACTGAACGTCGGATTGGACTACGGCGAACTCCAGCTCGCCGGTGCGGAGCGCTTCTATATTATATACAGACCCCGGCGTCGCTTCCGGCGAACAGCGGACGCCGTATTTGGGTAGATCCTGGTTGACGATCTCGCAGATGGCTTTAGTTACGGGAAAGTAGATGCCATTCAGCTCCCCCGTGCCAATCGAGGCGAAGACCTCCTGGCCGCCTAATGCCCAAGCCGGCAATATTGTGGTGAGGGTGGCGAGGATTGGGAGGAGTGCGGAAAGGATCAGCCGCAGCAGAGTGGGCCGCCCAGCCGGAGATTTACCGATCATGCGGGCTCGTCCCATTTCATGACCAGATCGTAAACCGATCTGAATGAGTCAGGAGGGACGCTGACGGCACCCTGCAGCGGATGATCCATCGCGTAGATCAGAAAAATCATGATCCCGAGGAAAAAGGCGGTGATCCCGCCGAGCATGATCTGGGGCACCAGTTCCATGTGAAGCATCCACAGAAATGCGATCATCAGGAATGCTCCAATAACGACGACGTACCACAATACGCGCGGGATGGCCGCGGTAACGGCGGCGAGGCGCTGCTCGCGCGCTACCGTCATCGCGTCCAGGTAGCGCAGCAGCTCGTTGTGAAGCAGTTCGTGGGTTTTGGTGTCCGGCTCGTAGGACATCAATATCGAGCGGATCACCTCCAATCGGTGTTCGCCGCCCATCAGCACAAGTCCCCGATGATGGGCGGGCCAGTCTTTGTCGATTATGTAGTGCGTGTAGTCTCGCAGCTGTTCTTTCAGTTCACTGCGGAGCGGCTCGGGGTAGCCGTCGGTGATGTGATAAATCGTCGACAGGCTCGAAGCCTCGCGGCCGATATTGTCCTGCAGATCCTTGGTATTCTGGAACGCTGCGACCGTCAGCAGCCCAAGCAGCACGGCATAGACGAGCCCGAATGTGCCGGCGATATGGATGATGATCTCGTTGGCGGGCTCGTTGCGGTGCAACAGGCGCCGCATAAGGGGATGAACGAACAGGATTCCGAGCCACGTCAGCCCGACAAAAAAGGCACAAAACACCAGCGCCAACTGCACCGCCGACAACTGGTCCAGCCACGCCGTTATCCAATCGGGCATCGCTGTCTCGTGCAGGACGCCAAGCCGGCCAGACCCTTGGGATGCCCAAAAGTTCGAAAACAGACAATCTCCGCAACTCGTGCTCCGCCCTGATGCTGGGATCTCGCCAATTGGTTACTTACCGGGTGCGATACGAGTTGTGGACTTCGCCCGGCAGTTGCTCTTACTGCATTGTCTGCGGAGGCGGCCGCCCGGCCGGCGGCAGCAACGCCGGCCGGGGTTGACGCGGTCGGACAGCGGGTAATACCGTTGTTCAGGATGAACGAGGTCCGCGTCCT
>JAFASL010000149.1 GCA_019244535.1 Alphaproteobacteria bacterium | reverse complement strand
GCGACGGCCACCTGCTGAGCCCATTTCTTGCCCAGGTAAGCCTCGATCACGTCGCTGTTGCGAACGACCATCTCCGGCGTGCCGCTGGCGATCAGGCGTCCGTGGTCGAGCACATCGAAATGATCGACCAGTTGTACCATCGCCTGCATCGTGTGCTCGATGATCAGGACCGTGACTCCCTCCGCGCGAAGCTGGCGAATGGCGCCGAGGATGCCGTCGAGATCATCGTGGCCGAGCCCCGCCAGTGTCTCGTCGAGCAGGATCAATCGCGGCTCCGGAGCGAGCGCGCGAGCGAGCTCCATCAGCCGCAATTCGCGATTTGTCAGCCCGCCGGCCAGTGCATTGGCGCGAGCGCCGAGCCCGACCCGGTCGAGCGCCGTCACCGCCATCCGCCGCGCGGTCGCATCGTCAGCGGCGCCCACAAAAGCGCCGGCGGTAACGTTTTCCAGCACAGTCATTCGCGGGAACGCGCGCGCGACCTGAAAGGTGCGGCCAATGCCAAGCCGGCATACCCGGTTCGGCCGCAGCCCCACGAGATTTTCGCCGGAAAAGCTGATATTGCCGCGCTCGGGCGAAAGAAAGCCGTTGATGACATTGAACAGTGTCGTCTTGCCGGCGCCGTTCGGGCCGATGATGCCGTACAGACCACCTTCGGGTACGGCGAGATCGACGCCGTCGAGCGCCCGCAACCCGCCGAATGAGATACTGACATCGCGCAGCACGAGCAGGTCATTGCCGGCGGTGCGCGAGCGCGCATGTTGCGGCGCAGTGGAGATCGTCGCGCTGGCCCTCGGCATCGCAACCGGCTCGGACGGCCGCCTGGCCAGACGGTCGCGGATCCGCCAGTAGACGCCTTCGGGAGCGAGCAGAATGATCGCGATGATCGCAATGCCGTAGACGACACCCTGGATGCCCGGCAGCACGTCGCCGAGCCTCGCATTCAGTCCTTCTGCCAGCGGAACCAGCACGACGGCGCCGATGACCGGGCCCCACAGGCTGCCGACACCGCCAAACAGTGCCAGGATCAGAGCCTGCGCCGACACCAACATGCCGAACACGGCTTCCGGCGTCACCACCAGCAGCACGACGGCGTAGAGGCCGCCCGCCATTGCTGCCAGTGCGCCGCTCAAAATCAGCGCCAGCATCTTCCACCGCCAGGTGTCGATGCCAGCGGCCTCGGCCGCCGGCTCGTTCTGCTTGATCGCGAACAGCGACATGCCGAAACGCGAATTTTCGATCTTCAGCGATATCAGAAGGGAAATTACGAGCAACCCCAGTGCCAGCGCCACGTAGCCGCGCGGGTCGGCGAATTGCATGAAGAGAATGGGAGCATCCCGCTTCATCGGCAGCGGGACTTCCTGATAACCGAGCCACTGGAAGACGTAGAGTGTCGCGAGCGGGTAGGCGAGCATCGCCAGTGCAAAATAATGCCCGCGGAGTCGGAAGGTCGGGAAGCCGATCAAGGCGCCGGCCAGCCCGCCGACCATCGCGCTCGCCGGGATCGTGAGCCACGGCGAGAGGTTGAAATGGATCAGCCCGAGCGCTACCGTGTAGGCGCCCAATCCCCAGAATGCGGCGTGTCCGAACGAGAAATAGCCGCTATAGCCGGAGAGAATATTCCAGGCGAGCGACATCATTGCCCACAGCAGCACCTGCGTGAGCACCAGCTCGAAATAATCGCTGCGCAGCAGCGCCATCAAAATGAGCACCGCGACGGCAAAGCCGAGGATGGCCCAAAGCTGGCGCTTGACTGCGAGCGACAACCTCATGTGCGCTCGCTCAGCCGGCCAAACATTCCTTGCGGCCGCAGAAAGATGATCAGCAGGAAGACGACAAAAATTGCTGTGTTCTGCAATTGATACGGCAGAACCAGTGTCGACATCTGCTGCACGACGCCGATCAGGAGCCCGCCCCAGAAGGCGCCCAGTATGCTGCCGAGACCGCCCAGCACGACCCCGGCATACATTACGATGACAAAATCAAAGCCGGTATAGGGCTGGAAGGATTGCGAGCCCGCGACGAGGCCGCCCGCGACCGCGGTGATGCCGACGCCGAGGCTCCATGCGATGCGGTGCGCCTTGTCGACGTCGATGCCCATGTAAAGCGCGGCTTGGCTGTTGTCGGCAGCGGCGCGCAGCGCCTTGCCCTGCCGCGTGTGCCCGAGAAACAAATAGACCGCCACAGCCAATCCGACCGACACGAGGAAGCTGACACTGCGCCCCTGGTTCAACAGGATGTCGCCGATCTCCCATGACGAGCGCGACAGTGGCGTGCGGATCCCGGTCGGCGCCGAACCGAACACGATCAGCCCGCCATTTTGCAGGATGAGAGAGATGCCGAGCGTCGTCAGGATCTGCCCGTAAGCTCCGGCGCCCTCGGTCTGCGCGGCGCCCGCGCCAGTGACGCGCGCGACGATAAAGCGGTGGATCAGCCATCCCAGCGCGAAGACAATCGGCCCGGCAAGGAAGGCGGCGACGATCGGCCCGCCGCTCGGCCCCAAAAATGCCGACAGCCCGCCAGCGGTCGCCAGGTAGAAGGCCGCATACATCCCGAGCATCAGAAAGTCGCCCTGCGCGAAATTAATGACCCGCATTGCGCCGAAAATGATGCCGAGCCCGATACACATCAGCGCGTAGGCGCTCCCGACCAGGATACCGGCGGCGAGCGCCTGCAGGAAATCGACGAGCGAGAAGGACATCGCACGACCATAAGGTGCGGCCGCGGCGGATGTCATGGATTTTTGACGGCGAGCGGCCTATGGGCTTGGGTCGATGCCGGAGCTAAGCTCGCGAGAGAGGTTCACCGCAAACGCAACACACTCGGCAATGCTTTTGGCAATCGAAGAACTTTCGGTCAATTACGGCGGCCTTGCCGCGTTGCGGGGCGTTTCCGTTTCGGTCGAAGAGGGGCAATTCGTCGCGATCGTCGGCCCAAATGGCGCGGGGAAGACAACCTTGTTTAAGGCGATCTCAGGCGTGGTCCCGGCCGCATCCGGTGCGATTACCTATGAGGGGCGCAACCTGCTTGCCATTCCGGCGCACGAGCGCGCGCAGCTCGGGATCGCCCATGTGCCTGAAGGCAGGCAGGTCTTCGCGGCGATGACGGTGCTGGAAAACCTAGAGATGGGCGGCTATTCGGCGCGCGGCCGCTCCACGTGGCGGCAGAACATCGACCGCGTCTTCTCGCTTTTTCCGGTGCTGGCGGAGCGACGATCGCAACTCGCTGGCACGCTGTCGGGCGGCGAGCAGCAAATGCTGGCGATCGGTCGCGGCATCACCTCATCTCCGCGGCTGTTGCTCCTCGACGAGCCGTCCATGGGGCTGGCTCCTGCGATCGCCGATCTGATCTTCGACCGCATCGACGTGCTTCATCGCGAGGATGGGGTCACGCTGCTTCTGGTCGAGCAGCGTGTGGCGGAAGCTTTGGAAGCTTGCGACTATGGCTACGTGCTCGAAACCGGCCGGGTTGTTCTCGAAGGTACGCATCGGACCCTGACCGCCGACGATCGGGTGCGCCGCGCCTATCTCGGCATGTAGGGACTGCGCCCTGTCCGCGGGATGCGCCGGCGGCACGTCTCCAGTGAAGCGGGGTTCGCCCTTCACGCC
>JAFASL010000067.1 GCA_019244535.1 Alphaproteobacteria bacterium | reverse complement strand
CTGCAGAAAATCAATGCTTACTTGCGGAGGCGTCAGCGGGATAACGTCGAAATGCGTGATGTCGAATATCGGTCCCTCAAGCGATGGCTGACTGTCTCCCCGGCTGCCATCGGCGTTTGCCGCTGCCGAAACCATGAACCACATCAGCGCTATCATAGAGACGCGCCACACCCACACCCCCCTCATCCGATCCCTCCCTTGGTCTGACGACCTCACCGGGCCGCCGATGAGAAGCTACGGTTTAGCGATGAGCCGCGTCAACGGTGGACCCGCCGAGCGCCCACACGGAAATAGGCGCGGCGGCGACTAGCCCGGCACGCTCGAAGTTAATATTAGTTAATATTAACCGTGTTGAAGGTCTGTTTCTACTGTACTAACGCACGTGCTGTTTTTCGAATTTTACACGCAGCCAAAGTCAGCTACAGTACTCGGCCGCTGCCAGCGGTCGATGTTTCAGCACGCAATTGAGGGAGTGAGATGAAAATTAATCATCGAATGATGTCCGGCGCCATCTGGCTCGGTGTCTCGTTGGCGGCCGGTGCAGCCGTTGCGGATGATGGGCGTTCGGCTTGTTCGGGTCTACCGAGCCAAGCCGCGCTGCAAAACGCGCTGGACGGTGCGGTCGGTCTGGCCGGCAATGGTGGCCTCGGCTTCAACATGTGGGGGACGATCGTCGCCATCGACGGCACGGTTTGCGCTGTTGCATTCTCGGGCCAGAAGTACACGGATCAATGGCTCGCCAGCCGGGTCATTTCCGCGCAAAAGGCCAACACTGCGAACGGCCTCAGCTTGGGAGAGGGACCCAATATACCGGGAGGCAGCTTTAAGAATGGTTTGGCCTTGTCGACAGCCAATCTGTACTCGGCCGTGCAGCCTGGCGGCAGCCTTTATGGCCTGCAACACAGCAATCCGGTCGATGCCACGATCGCTTACGAAGGCAGTGCGCTGGCGTACGGCACAGCCTACGACCCGTTGGTCGGTCAACGGGTCGGGGGGATCAACGTCTTCGGCGGTGGGCTCGTGCTGCTGAAGTCGGGCAGCATCAGGGTCGGAGGCGTGGGAGTCAGCGGCGATACCTCATGCACCGATCACATGGTCGCCTGGCGAGTTCGACGCACCCTCAACCTCGACCATTTCGGACCGACCGGCTCTGCGGTTGGCGGAGTATCCGGTGATGCGAGCCGCCCCGACAACATCATCTTCGACATCACGCCAACCGCCAACGGTGGCGAGTTGAACCCGGTCGGAACATTGAGCAAGAGCGCCAGCGGCTTCGGTCACCCGACCTGTCTGAACAACCCCGATCCCTCGACCCTGCCGCCGGTACAACATCCCTGACCCGCTTGAAAGCCGCATCGCGAACGGGAGGCGGCAGGTCGCCCCCGGCCTCAGCCGAGGACGATGTCGAACGTGGCGGCGAGGGCGTTGGCCTCGATCTCGTTGGCCGGGCGGAGCGGGACGATCAGGCGGGCGCGGGCGGCCGGGTCGCGCACGCCCATCAGCACACCGTCGCGCTCGTTTAGCGGCTCGCCGGCGACGTACATCTGCGTCGTGAAACGCGCCAGCCCCGGCGCCGATACCGCGAAGTGGATGTGCGGAGTGCGGCCGGGATAAGGCACGGGCCTGATCGTGCGAAACCGGTAACCGCCCTCTGCGTCCGTCATCGTCTGACCATAACCTTGGAAGTTGTCGTCGAGCGGCGTACCGGCGCGGTCGTCCCGAACATAGTGGTAGCGGCCGTTTGTGTCGCACTGCCAGACCTCGACCCGCGCACCGCGCAGGGCCCGCCCGTCCGGATCCAAAACACGCCCGCTCACATAGGTAATCGAACCTTTTGCAATGCCGTCGTGCCCGGCGATTTGCACGAGGTCGTTGTCCGAATCCGCGGGGATCGACAAAGGATAAAACGGCCCCGCAGTTTGCTGTGGCGTCGACGGCAATCTCGCCGCCCGGCCGCGCCCAGCTAACGAAAATACCGCGGCAGAGCCGGCGGCGAGTTCAAGCATCCGGCGTCTGGCAATCATCGACCCACCTCCTCAGCACGGCGTACCGGGTAAATGTGGTAGGGTTCGGCCACAAACTGCATCCCGACGGCGAGCGGATCATTTTCCTGCGAGGGAGGAAACAGCATGCGATCGATCCTCAATTGCCTGACCGTTGCCGGCCTCGCGGGCACGCTAGCCGCACCGGCCGGCGCGCAATTGCTCACGCAGAAGAGCCTATCCGCCGGAATGGCGCTGGCGATCGCGCAGACCGCGCTCGAAACCTGCACCAAACAGGGCTACAATGTCTCGGTGCACGTGCTCGGCCGCAACGGCGAGGTCCTCGTCGCGGTGCGCGGCGACAATGCTCCCCCGCACACCATGGAGAACAGTCAGCGTAAGGCCTA
>JAFASL010000935.1 GCA_019244535.1 Alphaproteobacteria bacterium | reverse complement strand
CCGCTCCGTCTCCGCCGCTGTCGCGATCACGCCCAGCCGGTCGCGCAGCCAATTGACCGCCGCTCCGGCGACAAAGATGCTGCCCTCGAGCGCGTAGGCGGTCTCTCCCCGTAACCGGTAGCCGATGGTCGTCAGCAGCCGATGCCGCGAAATCGCCGGCTCCGGTCCGGTGTTGAGCAGCGCAAAGGCTCCCGTACCATAGGTCGATTTGACCATGCCCGGGCGGAAGCAGGCGTGTCCGATCAGCGCCGCCTGTTGGTCGCCGGCAACCCCGGCGATCGGGATTGCAGCACCGAGCAGCTCGGGCTTTGTTGCGCCGAAATCCCCGTCTGTCTCCAGCACCTCGGGCAAAATCGCGTGCGGGATATCGAACGCTTCGAGCAGGTCTTCGTCCCACGCGAGACGCCGGATGTCGAACAGCATCGTGCGCGAGGCATTCGTGACGTCGGTCATGTGACGCCGGCCACCGGAGAGCCGCGACAGGAGATAACTGTCTATCGTGCCGAAGGCGATATCGCCTGCCTCGGCCCGTTGACGCAGGCCGGGCAAATTGGCCAGAAGCCAGGCGATCTTCGAGGCGGAAAAATACGGGTCGAGAACCAGCCCGGTGCGCTGCGCCACTATTTCTCCGAGTTCCTCTCTGGACCACCGCTCGCACAACGCGGCAGTGCGACGGTCCTGCCACACGATCGCGTTGTGGACCGGAGCTCCGGTCGCGCGCTCCCACAATACCGTCGTCTCGCGCTGGTTGGTGATGCCGATTGCGGCGATCGGCCCGTCTGCAGCGGCAGCTGCCTCATGGCAGACCCATACTACGCTGCGCCAGATCTCCTCGGGATCGTGCTCGACCCAGCCCGGTTGGGGGTAATGCTGCGTGAGTTCGATCTGCGCCGTGCTGCGCGCCCGCCCCGCGGCATCGAACAAGATAGCTCGGGTACTGGTGGTTCCCTGGTCGATGGCCAGAACATACTGCGGGGCGGTCGCCATTCGTTACGCTCGCAAGAGACGAACCGGACGATAAACCAGACGCCGCAGCAGCGTCGAGCCAGGCCAAGTTGCCGCCACCCTCTGCTATGATTGGTTCTATGGACATGCGCGACAGGCGAGGTAGTGACGGCATGGCGGTAAGGGCGGAGCGCTGTCGGCAGCGAGGCAATTGTCTTCACCAGGAGACAAGGAGAAGGGCATGACCGCCACGATCCTGGTGGTCGACGACGAGCCGGATCTGGAAACGCTCGTGCAGCAGAAGTTTCGGCGCCAGATACGGGATGGGCAGGTCCGCTTTCTATTTGCCCATGACGGAGCCGAGGCGCTCGAACTGCTGGGTAACCGAGGCAGTGTCGACATGGTCGTCAGCGACATCAATATGCCGCGGATGGACGGGCTGACGTTGCTGCAGAGGATTCAGGAGGGCGAGGACCCGCTTTCCACGGTGATCGTGTCCGCCTATGGCGATATGGCCAACATCCGCACCGCGATGAATCGTGGAGCCTTCGATTTTCTGACAAAGCCGATCGATTTTGCGGACCTCGAGGCGACGATCAACAAGACATTGCGGCACATCGAGACATTGCGCGATGCGCGGCGCCGGCAAATTACCGCGGAGCGCGCCCATGCGTTGTTGTCGCGGTATTTCTCACCCAATCTCGCCGAGCGGCTGGCGAGCGATCCTGCAGCCGTGGATCTCGGAGGGCAGCGGCGCGAGATCACCTCGTTGTTCACCGACATGGCCGGGTTCACCACGATCGTAGAGGTGCTCGAGCCCGATGTTATCTCGCCGCTGCTCAACGATTATCTCGGCGAAATGACCGACGCCGTGTTCGCGCACGGCGGAACAGTCGTCAAGATCGTGGGCGATGCGCTGCACGTGCTGTTTGGGGCACCGGCCGATCAGCCGGACCACGCTTCCCGCGCAGTCGCCTGCGCGCTGGAATTGGACGCCCGCTCTCAATCCTTTGTACAGCGCTGGGAGAAAAACGGGGTTCTCCTCGGCGCGACCCGGCTCGGTCTCAATGCCGGGCCGGCAATCGTCGGAAACTTTGGCGGGGGCCGCTATTTTGACTATACCGCCTACGGCGATACGGTGAACATCGCGGCGCGGCTCGAAACGGCGAACAAGCAGCTCGGGACACGCATCTGCGTCGGCGAGAGCGTGGCGGCGCGCGCGGTCGGCTTTACCGGCAGGCCGGTTGGCGACCTGCTGCTGCGCGGGCGCAGCGAAGCGTTGCGCGCCTTCGAGTTGCTCTCCCCGAAGGAGTTCGAGAATCCGGCAACCCAGGCCTATCTCGATGCGTTCAGCAAGCTCGAGGCGGAAGACCCGGGCGCTATGCCTGCGTTTGCCGCGCTGCTCGGCATGCGAGGCGACGATCAGCTGGTCACCTTTCACCTAAAGCGGCTGCTAAACGGCGCGACTGGCGCGCGCATCATGTTCGACTGACCGGTTAGAGCTTGCCACAGGGCGAGAGAGTGTGAGGGGTTGCGGGGCCTGGCGGCGACCTACTCTTCCGCACCTTCTGGGTGCAGTACCATCGGCGCGGAGGGTTTTCACGGCCGAGTTCGGGATGGGATCGGGTGTTTGGCCCCTCGCTATGGCCACCAGGCTTGTCCCTGTGAAGACAGGGGCCGGCAATCAGGTTGTCATGTGGGCGGGAAAAGTGTCTTGGGGAGGCCGCCCGGGCCCTCTGGTTCGAGGATTGACCCGGGGGTCTTGCGGGGGTCTTGCCGCTATGCGCGGCGGCGTTCCCCGGGCGACCGGCCCTGGCGGGCGGTTCCGGGGGCAATCAAGCGCTTGTCGAGCGATTAGTACCGGTCAGCTGCGGGGCTTGCGCCCTTTCCACCTCCGGCCTATCGACGTGGTGGTCTTCCACGGCTCTTGGCGAGACCTGGTTTTGAGGAGGGTTTCCCGCTTAGATGCGTTCAGCGGTTATCCCGTCCGCACTTAGCTACCCGGCGGTGCGGCTGGCGCCACAACCGGTACACCAGAGGTGCGTCCCTCCCGGTCCTCTCGTACTGGGGAGAG
>JAFASL010000879.1 GCA_019244535.1 Alphaproteobacteria bacterium | reverse complement strand
GCAAGACTAAGGGCCCGGTAGCGGCGTATGTCGACGTGTTGATCGCGCAGCATAATCGCGGCCGCGAAATAACCGATTACATCCTCTCGGTATCAGGCAAGGGCGGGTTCGGTAGCGGTGATGCCGAGCCGCTCGCGCGCGTCTTCGAGACCTTTGTGCGGATGTATCAGAGCCACGCGGCGCGCGAGGACACGATTGTGTTCCCGGCCTGGAAGGATGCCTTGTCGGACCAGCAGCTCCGTGAGATGGACGACAAGTTCGAGGAGATCGAGCGCCGTATCTTCGGCAAAGACGGTTTTGAGGATGCCGTCACAGAACTCGCGCAAATCGAGCAGACCCTCGGCTTCGCCGATCTCGCGCAGTTCACCGCGCCTCCGCCCCCCAAGGCGTAATCCGGAGAGCTAGGATGGCGCAGGCGGAGACTGCAGCACATCCCACTCAACACCGCGGTTCGCCATTCGAGGTGCTGCGGGTTTTCCTGCGACTGGGCCTGACCTCGTTTGGTGGGCCGGTTGCTCATCTCGGCTATTTCCGTGCCGAATTCGTCGAGAGGCGCCGCTGGCTCAATGAGGCGGCTTACGCCGACATCGTGGCGCTCTGCCAGTTTCTGCCGGGACCGGCTAGCAGCCAGACTGGGATCAGCATCGGCATTTTGCGCGCCGGTCTTCCGGGTGCGTTGTGCGCTTGGCTCGGCTTCACCACCCCTTCCGCGGTGGCGATGGTGCTTTTCGGTTATGGGGTCGCGGCGGCGGGGAATTTGACCGATTCGGCTTGGCTGCACGGCCTCAAGATCGTCGCGGTCGCGGTTGTCGCGCAGGCGGTATGGGGAATGTCGAGAAATTTGTGTCCCGACCGCGAACGCGCCACGATCGCCGTCGCTGCAGCCATGGTCGCGCTCGCCATACCCTCTGCTCCCGGTCAAATTGGCGCGATCGCTGGCGGCGCGCTAATCGGCCGGGCGCTGTTGCGCGGCCCGCCGCCGTCACCGGATCTACACCCACTGGCAATGTATTTGCCGCGCCGCTGGTCGGTAATCGCACTCGCGGTCTTTTTTGCATTGTTGCTCGGACTTCCGCCGCTCGCCGGAGCAGTGCCGTCGCATACGCTCGCGCTTGTTGCCTCGTTCTACCGCTCGGGCGCTTTGGTGTTTGGCGGCGGTCATGTCGTGCTGCCGCTGCTGCAGTCTTCGGTCGTGCCGCCGGGATGGGTGACAAACGACACCTTCCTGGCCGGCTATGGCGCGGCGCAAGCCGTGCCGGGGCCACTCTTCACCTTTGCCGCCTATCTCGGAACGGTGATGGGGCCGCCGCCGAATGGCTGGCTCGGCGGTCTGATTTGTGTCGTGGCGATTTTCGCGCCGTCATTCCTACTGCTGATTGGGGCTTTGCCGTTCTGGGACACGCTGCGCCGCCGGCCGGGCGTGCAATCCGCACTGCGCGGCGTCAATGCGGCGGTCGTCGGGCTGTTGCTGGCTGCGCTCTACAGGCCGGTGTGGAGAAGCGCGGTATTCGGACCGGCCGATTTCGCGATCGCCATACTTGCTTTTCTGCTGCTGACCTTCTGGGCGGCGCCGCCCTGGTTGGTCGTGATTTTCGGAGCCGTTGCCGCCTCCGTCGCCTCGGTCATCGCGTCGTCAAATGGCTAAGCCTTTACTTTTCCTGTGTTTTCTGCTGTTGGGCCTGCGTGCTGCACAAGCGGCAGACACGGTGTTTTTAGAAGAGCTGACCTGGACCGAATTGCGCGACCAGATCCGCTTAGGCAAGACGACGGTGATTGTTCCGATCGGCGGAACCGAGCAGAACGGCCCGCATATGGCATTGGGAAAGCACAATTTACGGGTGCGCTACCTCTCGGAGAAGATCGCCCGAGCGCTCGGCAATGCGCTCGTGGCCCCGGTGATAGCCTATGTGCCTGAGGGCGCCCTCGCCCCAGCAACGGGGCATATGAGATTTCCCGGCACGATCACGGTGCCGGAAGAAGCCTTCGAAAAAACACTCGAATATGCGGCACGCAGCCTCAAGCTCGCCGGGTTCCACGATATCGTCTTCCTCGGCGACCACGGTTCATACCAAAAGGACGAGACGGCGGTCGCAGAACGGCTCGACAAGGAATGGGCGGGCCAACCGGTCCATGTCCACGGCATCACGGAATATTACCGCGCGAGCGAAAGCGAATTCGGCCGGCTGCTGACAAGCAAAGGCTATTCCGAAGAAGAAGTCGGTACTCATGCCGGTCTCGCGGACACTTCGCTGACGCTCGCCACCGACCCTCGCCTGGTGCGCACCGATCGTCTGCAGCCCGGCGAGGGTGCAAAGGGCGATCCGCGGCGGTCGAGCGCCGAACTCGGGCAGCTCGGCGTCGATCTCGTCGTGACGCGGACGGTGGACGCGATTAGAAAGGCCGCCAATCATCCCTAACGTCTCAAATCGGGAGATCTTCGTGCGTCGGCATCTTCGTCGATTGTTTCGCGTCGCCCTCTGGCTCGGCCCAGTCGTTGCGCTATGCGTTTGGGTTGGCCGCGCTGCGTTGCCGCCGGGTGCGGCCGACGAGCAGAACGGGCTGCTGTGCTCGGCGGGTCCGGCGCCACGCACTACCCAGCCGCAACCCTGGTTGCGAAAAGTCCGCGTCAATCCCGGCGAGCCGGTGCAGACCGTGCCTGGGATGCCGCCGGTGCTCGATGCGGGCAATCTCTACAGCGGTACGGCGCCAGACCGCTTGAGCCCGGCGGCTGGCGGTGCGTTGTCGCGGGTTTATGTGCCGAACCGACGCGGGAACAGCGTCTCCGTCATCGACCCCGCAACGCTTACGGTCGTGGGCCGATTTCCCGTCGGCCCCAGCCCGCAACACGTCGTTCCGTCGTGGGACCTGAACACCTTGTGGGTCGCCAATAATGGCGCGCGCCGCAGCAGCGGCAGCTTGACCCCGATCGACCCCAAGACCGGCACGCCCGGCAACGCCATCTCCGTTGACGATCCTTACAACCTCTACTTCACGCCGGACGGCAAATCGGCGATCGTCGTCGCCGAACGGCACAAGCGGCTTGATTTTCGCGACCCGCATACGATGGCATTGCAGCAATCTATCGAGGCGCCGAGCTGTTCCGGGATCAACCACGCAGATTTCTCGATCGACGGGCGCTATGCGATCTTCACGTGCGAGTTCCGTGGCGGCGGGCTGGTGAAAATCGACCTAGTGAACCGGAAAGTGCTGGGCTATCTGCGCTTT
>JAFASL010000845.1 GCA_019244535.1 Alphaproteobacteria bacterium | reverse complement strand
CTTGTGCAGCAGCATTGGCAGCCCGCTGGTGAGTGGCGATCCGGCAATCCCGGGAACCGGTCGAGGCGGCGACTGATCTCCAGCCAAACAAGATTGCGAGAGGGTAAAAGGCGCGGTCAAGCAAAGAACGACGAGCAGAATGCGCATGTCACGTCTCCGTTCATAAACTCCGCATCGCCTCAGCAGTGCGCAAATGCTGCGCCAAGCGAAACCAGGGCCGCATGCTACCGTTCGGTCAGCTTGAGCTCGATGCGCCGGTTGCGGCGATAGGCTTCCTCGCTGCCGTGCGAGTCGAGAGGCTGCTTGTCGGCGAAACCTGCCGCAGCGAGTCGTGTCGCAGGTACTCCTTCTTCAAGAGCAAACCGCACGACGGATATCGCACGGGCGGTGGACAATTCCCAATTGGACGGAAACTGGGAACTGCTGATCGGCCGGCGGTCGGTATGCCCATCCACACGCAATATCCAATTCACCTCCGGCGGGATCTTGCCGGCAATCTCTTTTAACGCGCCGATCACCGGGGCGAGTTTTTTCTTCGCTTCTTCGCCCAGCTCGGCGCTTCCCGGCGCGAACAGCACCTCCGACTGGAACACAAAGCGGTCTCCGACGATGCGGATATCCGGCCGGTCTCCCAGAATCTCGCGTAACCGACCAAAGAACTCCGAGCGGTAGCGGGCGAGTTCCTCCACCTTGTTGACGAGCGCCAGATTGAGCCGCTTGCCGAGCTCGACGATTTGCCCTTGCTGCTCCTTGACCTTGGCTTCGGAGGCGTCGAGGGCCGCCGCGATGCGCGCTAGCTGGTCCCGCAGCGTTGCGACCTGGGTATTCAATTCGTCGACCTTGGCCAGCGCCTGCCGGCTGATTTCCTTCTCCGTACTGAGCGCCTGCTCAGCACCTGCGGCCCGGTCGCCGAGCTCGCGCAGACGGACGTCGCGTGCGTCGATCTCCTTCTGCGCCAGCGAGGTCTTCTCCTCCTCGGTGGCAAGGCGCGCTTCGAGCTCCTTAGAGCGATCGCGCACGGCCGCCGCGCTTTCTTGCCGTTGGACCAGGGCGGCCACCTTGGCTTCGAGATCGGCTCTTACTGTTTTCAGAGCTTCAAGGTCGCGCCGCAGGCTCTCGATCTCTCGCAGGTGCAGCTCAATCTTCTCCTTGTCGGCGCCGACAATCTCGTCGGCGTCGCGCAATTTGCCGCTCAGCGCATCGCGTTCGGCGAGAGCGCTCTTCAGCTGCGATGACAGCGCGAGCGTGCCTGCGCGCAATTCATCGCTCGAACGCCGCTCGATGGCGAGCAGGCTGGCGAGGTCGTCGACCTGTTGCTGGAGTTTCTGCAAGGCTTGGTCGCGCCCCGAAAGCGCGATCCCGAGGTAGAATTGTCCGGCAGTAAAAACCAGCAGAATGAAGATGATCACCATTAACAACTGAGCCAGCGCGTCGACAAACCCTGGCCAGATATCGATGCTGGAGCGGCGGGAGCTGCGGGGTGCTATCGCCATGGGTAAGGGAACAGCACCATCAGCGCCGGGCGTCTTCCGCCATGGCCGCGATCGTGCGGGCGACGATACGGATGTCACTCCGCAAATCCTGGACACTCTGCTCCCGGCCCTGGACAACGTCTTCGCTGAGCCGTGCGACATAGGCCTCGATGTTGCGGAGATGGTTCCGCAGCACGTCATCGTGACCGAGGGAATTCTCTACCGCTTCAGCCAGCCGGGCGAGCGACGGCTTCAGTTCCAGTTGATTTTCGGCGAGCCGCACCATCAGGATCTGGCCGGCCTTCATCTGCTCTCCGAGCATCCCGAGACGATCGGTCAAGCTCCCGAGAGTGGCATTGGCGCCGATACGGCTCTCTTCGCTTCGTCCGAGAATGCGCTGCAGGTTTTCGAGACTGTCCGCGGTCTGCTCGAGCAGTGCCTGGATGTAAGCCGGGACCGATCCCTCTGCAGTATCGCTCAATGGGCCCGCGGAGAGCCGCGTGTACGAAGACAGCGACTCCTCGAGCTCGTTGTAGAACCTGTTCTGCGCCTGGCCGGCCTGCAGATCGAGAAACCCCAGCACGAGGCTGCCGGCGAGGCCGAACAAAGACGCGCTAAACGCCGTCCCCATCCCGTGAAGCGGTGATTCCAAGCCGGATTTGAGATCAGCGAAGGCACGGGCGACGTCGCCGGCTCCAATGTTCAGCGCACCGATCACGTCCCCCACCGACCGCACCGTCTCGAGCAGCCCGTAAAAGGTGCCGAGCAGACCCAGAAAAATGAGGACGCCGATCAGGTAGCGCGATGTCTCGCGCGTTTCGTTGAGCCGTGAGGCGATCCCGTCGAGCAGGGCCTGCAGCGAGGTCGCGGACAGGCTGAAACGCCGGCCCTGCTGTGCTTCCAGCATCCGCGCCATGGGGCCGAGCAGCCTCGGCGACACGTCCCGTGCCGAATCGCTCGCCCCCGTTTGGTCATTACGAAATCCTTCGATCCATTGGAGCTCGGGGTCGAGCAACAGCACCTGGCGGAAGATGTAGACGATGCCGGCAATCAGAATGCCAAGGATCACGCCGTTGACCGCGGGGTTGCCCATGAACGCGTTGATCAGCGAGCGACCGAGCAGCGCGGCCAATCCCGCCACGAGCACCAGAAACAGAGCCATCCGAATCAAGAACCGGCGTGATTGGGTCATCCTGTCAACCCGCCGTCGCTTGGGATCGCGCTGTCGATCACTGGTGCTCGAAAACTCTGCCGCGGCAGCGCGCGGGTAAGCCTCCGCGCCAACCATGGGCAAGGGTAGCGCATCGAGCGCCGGCGCAACAACCAAATCTCCGGGGATGATGTTAGGGCGCGGTATGGAGGGTGCGCATCGGCTCTTTGATGAGCGTTGCGAGCGGCAGATGCAGGTGGGCATTGGCCGCCAAGACGTCGCCGCTCGCCATCATATCGTGGCCGCCTGCCATATCGCTTACGTAACCGCCTGCCTCACGGACGAGGAGGATCCCGGCCGCAATATCCCAAGGCGACAATGCAAACTCCCAGAATCCCTCGAAGCGGCCGGCGGCGACATAGGCCAGGTCAAGCGCCGCTGAACCCATGCGCCGGACGCCGCTCGTCGCATCCATCACGGCGCCTAAGGTGGCCATGTATAGTGCGGAGTCGGCACGATCGCCGAACGGCATTCCGGTGCCGATAACGGCTTCGGCCAAGTGGCGGCGAGCGGAAACCCTCAGCCGCCGGTCGTTGACATAGGCGCCCGCGCCCTTCTCCGCCCAGTACATTTCGTCGCGAATGGGCTCGTAGATCACCCCGGCGACGATTTCGCCGTCGCGCTCCAGCGCTATCGAGATCGCGAAATGCGGGATTCCGTGCAGAAAATTGGTCGTGCCGTCCAGCGGATCGACAATCCAACGGTGCCGCGGGTCCGACCCCTTTTCCGATCCGCTTTCTTCGAACAGCATCGCATAGCCGGGGCGCGCCTTTCGAAGTTCGGTCTTCAACGTGCGCTCCGCCCGGAGATCGGCGGTGGAAACGAACTCGCCGGCGCCTTTGATGGAGACCTGAAGCTGCTCTACCTCGCCGAAATCGCGGAGAAGGCCGCGCGCGGCCTTCAGCGCAGCGTTTCCCATGACGTTCAGGATCGGCGACCGCACCGCCATCTTTGCGAATTTCCTTCGCGCTTATCCGCCGAGCACCGTCCCCTCCGCAATGCCCGCCTCAGTCGCGGCAATCTTGGGCCCATCATCGAGACGCACACGAGACACTTCTACGTAGCCTCCTTGCGCAAGGATCCGCATGCCAGCCTCGCCGACCGATACCACCTCGCCGATCTTTCGGCCGCGCACCGCGCCAAAGGTCGGGGCGATGATCTTGCGCGCGTCGAACAGGTAGAGTTTGCGCTCTCCTGCGGTGGTCCATGCACCGGGGGCGGGATTGCAGCCGCGGATCAGATCGTAAACGAAGTCGACATGGCTCGCCCACTGGATATGGGACTCGGCTTCGCGCACCCAACCTTCATAGGTGGCCCGGCTTTCATCCTGCGTCGTCTCGGTCGCACGCCCGGACACGACCAGATCGGCGGCCTGCACCAGCGCCTCGACGCCGAGCGGGAAGATCTTGTCGAAATATAGCGAGCCGGCCGTGTCGTCGGGCCCGATCGGCACGCGTTTTTGCAGTACCACCGGACCTTCGTCGAGGCCGGGGGTCGGGCGGAAGATCGACAAGCCGGTTTCGCTACGGCCTCGGATGATCGCCCAAGGAATCGACGACGGCCCCCGATGCAATGGCAAGAGGGAGGGATGAAATTGGATCATGCCGTGCTTCGGGATGGTGCAGAATTCGGGCGGCGCGAAAAGCAGGACGTAGGCCATGACGCCAAGATCGGCGTTCAGCTCAGTGAGGGCCTGCTTTGCTTCATCGCTCGAATATTTGCCATGGCGGTGAACCGTCAGCCCGCGTTCTTGCGCCGTCGCGACGAGTGGATCGGGGCGGGCGCCCGGCCGCTCGGGAGCAGCAAAAACACCGGCGACCTGGTCTCCGCGTGCAATAAAAGCCTCCAGCACGGCCTTGCCAAATGCCTGCTGGCCAACAATCACGATGCGCATGTCGTTTCCTCCGGATGTCCGCTCGCGCGCGACAGTTTCATGCCGAAGCGTCCGAGGGCAAGCCTATCAAGGCGGGTTTCTCCGAGGCACCGGCTTCGCGTGCCCGCGGCAGGAAGAGGATCACTGTGGTGCCCCGGCCGACCTCGCTGCGGATCGATGCCGAGCCGCCGGATTGTTGTGCAAACCCGTACACTATGCTGAGGCCGAGACCGGTGCCTTTGCCGGGTTCCTTGCTCGTAAAGAACGGCTCGAAGGCCCGCGCCAACACTTCCGGAGCCATGCCGGTGCCGGTATCACGGATCTCAAGGCCGACAAATTCTGTGGTCGAGGTCGGGTCGTCCCCGGACACACGGGTCGGCAAAGCGGTATTGAAGGTGCGCACCCGAAGCAAGCCGCCCGCCGGCATCGCATCGCGTGAATTTATTGCAAGATTGATTACGGCAAGCTCGAGTTGAGTGGCGTCGGCATCAACCTCCCACAGATCTGATGCAAGATCCGTTTCGACCCGGATCCCACTCCCGACAGTGCGAGCCAACAGCTCAGCCATTTGGCGCAGGACTTCGTTGAGGTCGAGACGAACAACCGTGAGCGGCCGCCGCCGGGCAAAGGTGAGCAGCTGGCTGGTCAGTTTCTCGGCGCGCTCGACGGTGGCGAGCGCCATTTCTACCCTCGCCTCCAGCTTCTTCTCACTTTGACGGCCGCTCAGGTTTTCCAGGCAGCCCTGCAGCACCGTCAGCAGGTTATTGAAGTCGTGCGCCACTCCACCTGTCAGCCGGCCGAGCGCCTCCATTTTCTGAGCCTGGTGGAGCTCGGCTTCCGCCTGTATCCGCCGGTCCATCTCGCGGGTCAGCCGCTGAGCGGTGGCGCGCCACCGCCACGTAGCTATCCGCTGGCGCTGGAGTTGGCGCACGGCGAACAAAGTCATGCACAACAACCCGAGCGAAGCCGGAACGGCAAACAGCAGATAATCAATCAGGTTGGCCCACCAACGAGCCAGAACACCATGCTTAGGGATACCGAAAGCGACATAGAGCGGGTATTTACCAATCCGCCGATAACCAAAAAGCCGCTGGACACCGTCAGTCCCGCCGTGGCTCCAAAACACGCCGTGATCCGGCGAGGTGGCGATCGCCCGCATTACCGGCCGGTCCGAGGAGAAGACGAGCGGGGCGACGAGCGGCGGATAGCGGACGAGAACCGAGCCGTCATCGCGTAACAACAGGGCCGAGGCGTTTTCGTCGCTGGAGACGGTGCTGAAAAAGTTGGCAAAGTATTCGGGTCTGGCCGAAATCGCGATGACTCCATCAAAGCTTCCGTCCAGCGTTGATCGCCGGCGGCGGATGTCGAAACCCGAAAGGTGGGTCAGGGGATCCACGGGTCCCCCAATAGAAATACCGGCAGCGTCGCCTTTTTGCGCCATCGAGGCGTTGCTGTTCGAGAGGTCAGCCGCGGCAGGCGGCAGGGGACGCCCGCTCGCCCGAATGCGCCCGTTGGGATCGAGCAGTACGACTGCGCCGATCTGCGGCAATGTTTCGAGGTCAGACAAAAACCGCTGCAGCCCGGCATCCTGCTCGATGCGGTCCCAGTCAAGCCCGCGAATGCGATCGTCTATCCAGGCGAGTATCAGCTCATATGTTTGCACGGCGTTGAGCGCATGCTCGTGCAACTCGCCGGTCTCTATGTTGATCCGCTGCTCGGCTTCGCGCCGCTCCAACCTAAAATTCTGCCATGCGGCGATCGTCAGCAGCGATAGGGGCACCGCGACAGCTGCGACCAGCAGCAGGCGCGACGGCCACGCAAAGCTGCGTGTCGGACGTGCTCCGACCTCATTCGCCCCGGCCGCGCCCGTTATGCGCCCTCGCAGGGTTTTCACCGCGGCCGAGAGGCCGCGCGCGATCCGACACCAAGCCTGACGCAATCGCATTCTCGCTAAAGCTGTGGCGAGCAAAAGTTTAACGGCAGAACTTCGCGAGGTCGAACCCCACGGCAAGGGCTTCATGACGGGAGCCGTTCGCGGCGCGGCTTACTGGGGCGCCGCGGCGAGATCGAATGCCGCGCCCATCAGTGCGCGAGTGTAAGGATGGCGTGGCTGGTTCATGATGCGGTCGGTGGGGCCGGCCTCGACAATCTTACCGTCTTTCATGACGAGGATTTCGTGCGCGAGCGCGCGCACGACCCTGAGGTCGTGGCTGATGAACAGATAGGCGAGGCTGTGGCGGGCCTGCAATTCGCGCAGAAGCTCGACGATTTGCGCCTGCACCGACATGTCCAAGGCCGAGGTCGGTTCGTCCAGCACGACAAAGCGTGGCTTTAGAACCAAGGCGCGGGCGATCGCGATGCGCTGGCGTTGACCGCCCGAGAATTCGTGGGGGTAGCGCTCGGCGGCTTCGGGTTCGAGCCCCACCTCGACCAGCGCGGTTTCGATCAGCCGCCGGCGCTCATCGGCGCTCGCCGCGAGCCGGTGCACCTTCAGCCCTTCCTCGACGATCTGCGCCACCGAGAGCCGCGGCGACAGGCTTGAGAACGGATCCTGGAAGACGACCTGCATCTCCCGCCGCAGCGGTCGCAACTGGCGCTGCCCGAGCGCGGCGATGTTCTGCTCTCCGAAGCGGATCTGTCCCTCCGCCTCGGTCAGCCGCAACAAGGCCAGCCCCAACGTCGTCTTCCCGGAGCCGCTCTCGCCGACGACGCCAAGGGTGGTCCCGCGCCGGATCACGAGAGAGACGCCGTCGACCGCCTTCACATAACCGCTCACCCGGCGTAATACCCCGCGCCGGATCGGAAACCAGACCTTGACGTCCTCACTCTCGATCAGTTCGGGCGCCGCTGGATCGGCTGGCGCCGCCTGACCCCTTGGCTCGGCGGCGAGTAGGCGGCGGGTGTAGGGGTGGCGCGGGCGCTCGAAAATCTCGGCAGTTTCGCCTGCCTCCACGATCTCGCCCGCTGTCATGATGCAGACCTGGTCCGCCATCTTGCGGACGATCGTCAGGTCGTGGGTGATGAGCAGCAGCGCCATCCCGAAGCGGTCGCGCAAATCCTTCAGGAGTTGCAGGATGTGCGCCTGGATGGTCACATCGAGTGCGGTCGTCGGTTC
Organism: Alphaproteobacteria bacterium; assembly: GCA_019244535.1. GTDB lineage: Bacteria > Pseudomonadota > Alphaproteobacteria > ATCC43930 > CGMCC-115725 > AP-15. Next base: position 2,978 of record JAFASL010000845.1, on the reverse strand, counting down.
ATCGGCGATCAGCAGGTCAGGCTCATTGGCAATCGCCATCGCGATCATGACCCGCTGACGCTGACCGCCGGACAGCTGGTGCGGATAGGCGCCGAGCCGGCTCTCGGCGCCGGGGAGACCGACCAGCCGCAACAGCTCGATCGTGCGCTCGCGCGCCGCACCCGCACTCATGTGCTTGTGGATCAGCAAGGTCTCGGCGATCTGCCGCTCGAGCGTATGCAGCGGATTGAGCGAGGTCATCGGCTCCTGAAAGACCATCGCGATCCGGTTGCCGCGCACCCGGCGCAACCGCTCCGGCGCCGCGCCGACCAGCTCTTCGCCGGCAAATCGGATGCTGCTTTCCCGCCGATGCGCTGCGAGCGGGTAGGGCAACAGCTGCAGCACCGAAAGAGCGGTGACGCTCTTCCCCGAGCCGCTCTCGCCGACTAGCGCTAAAGTCTCGCCGCGATCGAGGGTGAACGAGACGCGCCTGACCGCCTCGACCGGCTTCGCGCCACCGCGGCCGGCAAAGGTGACGCCGAGATTGCGGATTTCGAGGAGCGGCGCACCCGCCGGCGCCTCGTTCACAAAACCACCTTGCGCGGGTCGAAGGCGTCTCGCACCGCCTCGCCGACAAAGATGAGCAGGCTCAGCATCGAGGCGAGCACGAAAAACGCAGTTAGGCCGAGCCAAGGGGCTTGCAAATTAGCCTTTCCTTGAGCCAGCAACTCGCCGAGCGAGGGCGAGCCGGGCGGCAAGCCAAAGCCAAGGAAATCGAGAGAGGTCAGGGTGGTGATCGAGCCGTTGAGAATGAAGGGCAGAAAGGTAATCGTCGCCACCGTCGCGTTGGGCAGAACATGGCGTAAAATGATGGTCAGGTCGGATACGCCGAGGGCGCGTGCCGCCTGCACGTAATCGAAATTGCGCGCCCGCAGAAACTCGGCGCGCACGACATCGACCAGCCCCATCCACGAGAACAAAAGCATCAGGCCCAACAGCCACCAGAAATTGGGTTCTATGAAACTTGCCATTATGATCAGCAGATAGAGCACCGGCAGCCCCGACCAGATCTCGATGAAGCGCTGAAAGCCGAGATCGATGAGGCCGCCGAAGTAGCCCTGCACCGCGCCCGCCGCGACCCCGATCACCGAAGAGAGGACGGTCAGAGTGAGGCCGAACAGTACGGAGATGCGGAACCCGTAGATCAGACGCGCCAGCACGTCGCGGCCCTGGTCGTCGGTGCCGAGCCAATTGACGCCGGAGGGCGGCGACGGCGCCGGGCTCGGAAGATTGTAGTTGATCGTGTTGTAGCTGAACGGGATCAGTGGCCAGACCATCCAGCCCTTTCCTGAAATCAGCTTCGCGACCGCCGGATCGCGGTAGTCGGCAGGGGTCGGGAACTCGCCGCCGAACGTCGTCTCGGGATAATCGGTGAATGTCGGAAAATACCAGGCGCCCTGATACCAGACGAGAATTGGCCGGTCATTGGCAATGAACTCGGCGAACAGCGTGACGAAGAAAAGCGTGAGGAAGATCCACAGCGACCAAAACCCCCGTCGGTTGCGCCGAAAGGCGTCTAGGCGGCGGCGGGTGAGGGGAGTGATGGAAATGCCGAGAAACCGGTCGGCTGTACGCAACGACCGTCGTGGTTCTGAGCTCCTAGGTCCTGTCGCTAACTGCCCCGTACCCTCCTCCCCAGACTTGATCCGGGGATCCGTGAGGTTCTCTCTCTCTCCGCGATGCGGGGAGAGGGCAGGGGTGAGGGGCGATTCCGTGTTTGCGATCGCGATGCTCTACGCTTGAATTCGGCGCAGCGGCTCCACGTTGGAACGCGCGCTGCGCCGGCCGCCGAGGTGCTCCTTGACAAGGATTTCGGCGATCTGGACGGCATTCAGCGCCGCACCTTTGCGGAGGTTGTCGGCGACGACCCACATATTGAGCCCATGCGGCACGGTGGGATCCCGGCGGATGCGGCTGACATAGACCGGGTCCTCGCCGGCCGCCTCGGCCGGCGTCACATAGCCCTCATTTGCGCGGTGGTCGACGACCGTGACGCCGGGCGCCTCACGCAGCGCGGCGCGCGCCCTCTCCTCGCTGAGGGGCCGCTCAAATTCGACATTGACCGCCTCCCCGTGGCCGATAAAGACCGGCACGCGCACGCAGGTCGCGGTGACCGCAATATCGGGGTCGAGGATCTTGCGGGTTTCGGCCGCCATTTTCCATTCTTCCTTCGTCGCACCGTCATCCATGAAGATGTCGCAGTGCGGGATCACGTTGAACGCGATCTGCTTCGTGAAATGCTCGGGCTTCAGTGGGTCATTGACGTAGACCGCGCGCGTCTGGTTGAACAATTCATCCATAGAGGCGCGGCCCGCCCCGGAGACCGACTGGTAGGTCGCGACCACGACGCGCTTGATCCGGGCTAGGTCGTGCAGGGGCTTCAACGCGACGACCATCTGGATTGTCGAGCAGTTCGGGTTGGCGATGATGCCACGCTTCGAGTGCTGCGCGATCGCCTGCGGATTTACCTCCGGTACGACCAGCGGCACGTCCGGCTCCATGCGGAAACGCGAGGTGTTGTCGATGACCACGGCACCCGCCTTCGCAGCGCGCGGCGCGAACACCTCCGACACCTTGGCGCCGGGCGAGGAAAGGACGATGTCGATGCCGCGGAAATCGAAGGTGTCGAGGCCCTGCACCTTGAGCACGTCATCCTCGCCGAACGAAACCTCGCGACCAATCGACCGAGACGACGCCAGCGCCACGACGTCATCGGCCGGAAATTCGCGCTCGGCGAGGGTGGTCAGGATCTCGCGTCCGACATTGCCGGTCGCGCCGACCACCGCTACCCTGAAACCCATCTCGAACCCCGCGGGCAAATTGTCGAATTATGACCGGTGACTTACGATGGGGGCCGACGCATTACAAGGATTGCGTTTCGTGACTTACCCGGAGTTCTGGCGCCGCTATTTGGCATCGCATTCCGATCCGAGGACACG
>JAFASL010000818.1 GCA_019244535.1 Alphaproteobacteria bacterium | reverse complement strand
CTCGAAGCGCACGCCCCGCAGCTGATCACTGCCGATGCGGCTCGGGTCGGAGGCCGCATCGACCCGGGTGACGAGCTTCTCGCCGTCATAGGTGTAGTTGCCGCAATAGGAGCTGTATTCCCGGCTCACTCCGGCCGGCAGCTCCTTCCGCCCATCGCACACCACAGACATCATGCGTCCGTCGGCGGTAAAGGTGACGCGGCCGAGCGCCGTCCCGCCATAAGGCGCTGGGCGCGCCGTGCCCGCTGAATCCCGAGCGGTTGCATGTAGCAATTTCCAGGTGCCTACGATCGATGGCATGCGCTATCTCCAGAAGGGCTTAGTTCACTAGATGCTTGGCGTCGAAGGCCGTTCGCGCCGATGGGCCAGGGCGCCTTCCTCCGGCCCGCTCGGCTTGAGCCGAGCAGCATAATAGGCGCGCAAAGGAGTTCCCCGACCCGAGCCGCCGCGCCACTGCCAGAACGAGCATACCACGGCCGCTTAAGCTGACAATGCCGCTGACTTCTCTCGGCGCCTACCCCGGAGATGACGAGGGGGGGCTAGCGCTTTTCGGCAAACTCGATCGCGCCAAGATGACGGAAGATTTCCTCGCAGCGGCAACTTGGCTAAGAGCGCGTCCGGAGAGCACGGGTAACCTCGTTGCTGTCGGCTTTTGTTTCGGCGGTGGCGTTGTCAATCAGCTCGCGCTCCGGATGGGCTCAGATCTGGCGGCGGGAGTGCCATTCTATGGAGCTCAACCGAGCCCCGCCGATGCCGTAAAAATAAAGGCGCCGATCAATGCGCAATACGGTGAACTCGACACGCGGATCACCGACGGATGGCCAGCTTTCGACGCCGCGCTAACGGAAGCCCAGGTGCCGCACGAGGGTCATATCTATAAAGGCGCCAATCACGGTTTCCACAACGACACGACTCCCCGCTACGATGAAGCCGCAGCAAAGGAGGCGTGGCAGAGCACGCTGGACTGGTTCAACAAATACTTGCGCTGAGCGCCCGCAGAACCTTTCAATCTGCCGCAAGCCGCTGATCTTGAAGGGAAACACTCATGCGGAAGCCTTCGTAGCCACTGGCGGCAATCTCGTCACATTTTTTCTTGTATGCCGCGACCCCGCCGACATATGGCATGAAGACACGGGGCTTTCCCGGAATGTTGGCACCGACGTACCATGAGTTCGCCAGCGGATAAAGCGTGCGATCGGCGACCTCGTTGTTGTGCCGCACCCAGGCGTCCTCGGCATCCTGCTCCGCCTCGATGCGCGAGAACCCATGATCGCGCAAGTATTGCACGCAGTCGGCGACCCAGTCGACGTGCTGTTCACACGCCAATATCATCTGACTTTTGACACCGGGGCTCTGCGGCCCGGTAATCATAAACAGGTTTGGAAATCCGGCCATCATGATCCCCAAATATGTGCGAGGGCCGTCTTCCCACTTCTCTCTGATCGAGATTCCCGCATCCGTATGAATCTCGATCTCTTTCATTGCCCCCGTCATAGCATCGAAGCCGGTTGCAAAGACGATCGCATCGAGCACGTACTCGGTGTCGGCGGTACGCAGGCCTGTTGGGGTAATTTCTTCGATCGGCTTGCTTCGGATATCTACCAATGTGACATTGTCGCGATTGTAGGTCTCATAGTAATCGGTATCGAGAATCAGCCGCTTGGTGCCGATTGGATGATCACTGGGGCACAGCAGCTCCGCAGTCTTGGGATCCTTCACGGTGGCGCGGATCTTCCGGCGCACGAACTCTGACGCCGTTTCGTTGGACCCTTTGTTGATCAACAGATCGGTAAATGAGTAAAGAAAACTGATGCTGCCGCCCTCTGCCCATTTTGCCTCGTAGGCGCGCACCCGTTCCTCTTCGGTTGTATCGAGTGCAGACTTCACGGGCGCCGGATATCCGGCGATTCCGAATGGCGTATCGAAGGCGGCGCGGCGGCGCTTGGGATAGTTCGCTTTATGAGCGCTCTCTTTGTCGAGGTCCATTGGCCGGTTGCGCGCTGGCAGGCTGAAATTGGCTGTTCGTTGAAACACGTAAAGATGCCTTGCCTGCTTTGCGATGATGGGGATCGATTGGACGCCCGACGAGCCGGTTCCAATCACACCTACGCGCAATCCGGTAAAATCTACCCCTTCATGGGGCCATAACCCAGTATGGTACCACTGGCCCTTAAAGCTCTCCAAACCGGGGTAATTGGGCGTTCGGGGTGTCGAAAGATTGCCCGTTGCCATGATGCAGAAGCGCGCGGTTGCCGCAGTGCCTTTGTCAGTCGTAACGGTCCACGTGTTTGTCTTGCTGTCGAAGACCGCCTGTTTGACGCGCGTGGCGAACTCGATGTCGCGTCTCAGGTCGAAGCGATCGGCCACGTGGTTGATGTACCGCAGGATCTCGGGTTGTGTGCCGTAACGCTCGGGCCAATGCCATTCCTGTTGCAGCTCGTCCGAGAAGGAATA
>JAFASL010000793.1 GCA_019244535.1 Alphaproteobacteria bacterium | reverse complement strand
ACCCCGATTACTACATCAACAACCCGGGGATGTATCGCAAGGATCTATGGGACGAGATCGGCATGACCCCGGATACCTGGGAAGACATTCTGAAAGCCGGGCCCAAGCTGAAGAAACTTGGCCACCCGGCAGGCCTATCGTTCTCTCACGGCAACGATCCCAACCTGCAGTGGCGAGGCCTGTTGTGGAGCTACGGAGCCAGCGTCCAGGACGAGAGCGGCAAGCACGTCACGCTCGACAGCAAGGAGGCGGTCGAAGCGGTCAAAATGGCCGTCGCTCTTTACAAAGAGGCGTTCACTCCACAAGTGCTCTCGTGGGACGACGCCAGCGACAACAAATACATCGATTCGGGCGTCGGCTCGTTCATCATCAACCCGATTTCGGCCTACCGGTCGGCGCAGCAGATCAACCCCGAGCTCGCCGACAAGATCTACCTATGGAAGTGTCCGCAGGGCCCGGCTCATCGGCTGATCGGCGCCGCGTCAAACGCGTACGGCATCTGGAAATTTGCCAATAACAAGGAGGCCGGGCTCGATTTCCTCAAATATTACGCGGACAACTGGATCGAAGCCTTCAAGGCTGCGACCGGATACAACATGCCGCTCTACGCTAATATCGTCCCAAAGCCGATGCCGATACTTTCCAACGATCCGACCTCGCACCCACCGACGAAGCTGGCGATTACCGAGACCTCGGATGAATGGTGCGCGGTATCCGGCTGGCCTGGCCCCGCCTGGGCGGCGACCGACGAGGTGTACAACAATTTCATCCTTTGCGACATGATGACGAAGGCCGCGCTCGGCCAGATGACCCCCGAAGAGGCGGTCAAATGGGCGACCAACGAGACCAAGCTGATCTTCAAGAAATGGGAGGTCTGAGCCGCGGGGCTCCTGTCAGCGCTCGGGCGAATCCCCGGCACCGAGCGGGTCCGGTGACATCAATGAGTTGGTGCAATGGCTGCGGTCTCAGCGAGCGAGATATCCAAGAAATTTGGCGAAGTCAGTGCGATTGACGGCATCAGCCTCGCGGTGCAGGACGGCGAATTCATGGTGCTGCTGGGACCGTCGGGCTGCGGCAAAACCACCTTCCTGCGCATCATCGCGGGTCTTGAGAAGCAGTCGGCGGGCGACATCGCGATCGGCGGCGAGGTCGTCAACAACCTGCCGCCACGCGCACGCGGCATTGCGATGGTGTTTCAGAGTTACGGTCTCTACCCGCATTTCACGATCCGGAACATTATCGCCTTTCCGCTGAAGACCCAGCGGGTCGCCAAACCTCAAATCAACGCCAAAGTCGCGTGGGCGGCGCAGCTGCTCGGCATCGAGCACCTGCTCGATCGCCGACCGCGGCAGCTCTCCGGCGGCGAGCGTCAGCGTGTTGCGTTAGCACGGGCACTGGTGCGTGACCCTACCGTGTTTTTACTGGACGAGCCGCTGTCGAATCTCGACGCCAAATTGCGCGCCTCAGCGCGCAACGAGATCAAGCTGTTCCAGCAACGTGTCGGGACCACGACGATCTACGTAACCCACGATCAGGTCGAGGCGATGGGCATGGGCGACCGCATCGCGGTAATCAATCACGGCAAGGTCCGGCAGGTCGGGACCCCGGCAGCGATCTATGACGATCCCGCCGACCGTTTCGTGGCCACTTTCGTCGGCACGCCGCCGATGAACCTGATTGAATGGGACAGCGGGCACCTCGGCTTCCGGCCGGAACACTTTCTACCGAAGGAAATGATCCGGGACGACGAAGTGACCGAGTTCTCCTTCCGCGTCGACCGCGCCGAATATCTCGGTTCTGAGCGCATTGTTTACGGTGAGCTCGAAGGCCTGCATTCGCCGGCCGAGGTGACGGCAAAACTGCCGCCAGCGCACGTCCCGCTCGCGAGCATCCGGCGCGGCGAGTGGCATGCTTTTGCTGTCCGCAATAGCCAGCTCTGCTATTTCGACAAGGATGGCAAGCAGGCGCGCAGGTACTGAGGCGAGGGCGAGCCGATGGTTGCGATTGCCGAAAGGGCTCGCGGGCGCCGATCCCGCTTCGAATTCGCTTTCGACAGACCGCGAGTGCTCGGCTCGGTTTTTCTCGCACCCGCAATCTTGTACGTCCTGTTACTGGTCGGTGTGCCGTTCTTGCTGGCCGTCTATTACGCGCTTAGCGCCTACACGGTGTACAATCCCAGCTACCACTTTGTCGGTCTGCGGAATTTCATTCAGGTGGTGCAGAGCGACATCTTCCGCCGGACATTACTCAATACCTTTATTTTCACGATCGGCTCGCAGATCCTCGGCCTCATCCTCGGTAAGTTCGGCGCGCTATTGCTGCTGCGCCCGTTCCGGGGGCGCAAGCTCGTCCGGGCGCTGATCATTCTGCCTTGGGCGGTGCCGATCGCGCTCGCCACCGTCGCCTGGGAGTGGATGTTCGACTCGCTTTACAGCGTGATCAACTGGGTATTGGTGGCGGTCGGGTTGGTGAGCCAGGCAAGCGAACCACAGTGGCTCGGCGAACCGGGTCTCGCCATGCTGTGCGTTATCATCGTTAATGCCTGGCGCTTCTTCCCGTTCGCGATCGTGATCTTTCTCGCCGGCATCACCGCTGTGCCGCAGGACGTGCTCGACGCCGCCACGGTCGACGGCGCCGGTTTCTGGCGCCGTACCTACCAAATCATTACACCGATCATTGCGCCGATCGTCGTCGTGGGACTGATCTTCGGCACGGTCTTTACCTTCACCGATCTGAGCGTCGTCTATCTGTTGACCATGGGCGGTCCCGTGAATGCGACGCAGGTCTTGGGCAATCTTGGCTTCCAGATCGGCATCCTCTCAGGTGATGTCGCGCACGGCGCCGCCGTCTCGCTGTTTATGTTCCCAGTTCTGCTGATCATGGTGATCCTGATGCTGCGCTTCATCCGCCGGCGGGAGATCTAGATGCCGCGGATTGTCGAAACGGCCGTCAAGGAGGGCTCATTCTATGGGGCGGTGGCCTTCTTTGTGGTCCTCGCGGCCTTCCCG
>JAFASL010000734.1 GCA_019244535.1 Alphaproteobacteria bacterium | reverse complement strand
GCGGCGAGGACCATGCGTGGACGCCGCAATCGGTCGCCAAATTGCAGCATGCGGTGCGCGGCAACTCGGTCACCGATTACCGGACCTTTGCCGGAACGATCAACGACCAGAGCGAGCGGCATCTGACGATCCGCGGATTGATGTCGTTCAAGTCCGCGGCCGAACCGGTGCCGCTCGACGAGGTCGAGCCGCCTGCCGAGATTGTCAAGCGTTTTGCCACCGGCGCGATGAGCTTTGGCTCGATCAGCCGAGAGGCTCACACGACATTGGCGATCGCAATGAACCGCATCGGCGGCAAATCCAATACCGGTGAGGGCGGCGAGGAGGCACAGCGCTTCAAACCATTAGCGAACGGCGATTCGATGCGCTCGGCGATCAAGCAGGTCGCATCGGGGCGCTTTGGCGTCACGACCGAATACCTAGTGAACGCCGACGACCTGCAGATCAAGATGGCGCAAGGCGCCAAGCCCGGCGAAGGCGGTCAATTGCCGGGTCGCAAGGTCGACAAGATCATCGCCGGCGTGCGCTACTCGACCCCTGGTGTCGGCCTTATTTCGCCGCCGCCGCATCACGATATTTATTCGATCGAGGATCTGGCGCAGCTGATCCATGACCTAAAAAACGCCAACCCGCAGGCGCGCATCTCCGTAAAGCTCGTCTCCGAGGTCGGCGTCGGCACGGTCGCTGCCGGCGTCAGCAAGGCGCGCTCTGACCATGTGACAATCGCCGGTTTCGAGGGCGGCACCGGAGCCAGCCCGCTGACCTCACTGACGCATGCCGGCTCGCCGTGGGAGATCGGACTCGCCGAGACACAGCAGACATTGGTGCGCAACGGACTGCGCGGCCGCATCGCCGTCCAGGTCGATGGCGGGCTCAGGACCGGACGCGATGTGGTCATTGGGGCGATGCTCGGTGCCGACGAGTTCGGGTTTGCGACCGCGCCGCTGATCGCCGCTGGTTGCATCATGATGCGCAAGTGCCACCTCAACACCTGCCCCGTCGGGATTGCGACGCAGGATCCGGTATTGCGAAAACGCTTCACCGGTGAGCCCGAGCACGTCATCAATTATTTCTTCTTCGTCGCCGAGGAAGTGCGCGAATTGATGGCAAAGCTCGGCTTCCGCCGCTTCAGTGAGATGGTCGGCCGTGTCGACAAGCTCGACATGGTGCGGGCGGTCAACCATTGGAAAGCAAAGGGGATCGATCTCTCGCGGCTCTTGTACCAGGAACCGGCGAAGCGCGGGGTTGCGATTTACAATTGCGAACGACAGGAGCACCATCTCGACAAAGCGCTGGACAATCAATTGATCGCCGAGGCGCAGCCGGCAATCGAACGGCGCGAGGCGGTGCGCATCGAGTACCCGATCCGCAATGTCCACCGCACTGTCGGCGCGATGCTGTCGGGCCAGGTGGCGCGGCGCTATGGGCATGCCGGTTTGCCGCAGGACACGATCTGGGCGAAGTTCCACGGCAATGCCGGTCAGAGCTTCGGAGCCTTTCTCGCGCATGGTATCACATTAGAGCTTTATGGCGACGCCAACGACTACACCGGCAAGGGATTGTCGGGCGGCCGGCTGATCGTGCGCCAGCCGCCTGCGGTGCAACGCGAGCCGACCGAAAACATCATCATCGGCAATACCGTCCTCTACGGCGCGATCGCCGGCGAAGCGTACTTCGAGGGCGTCGCCGGCGAGCGCTTTGCAGTGCGGAACTCCGGCGCGGTCGCAGTCGTCGAGGGCACCGGCGACCATGGTTGCGAATATATGACCGGCGGCGTCGTCGCTGTCCTTGGCGATACCGGACGCAATTTCGCCGCCGGCATGTCGGGCGGCATCGCTTACGTCTGGGACCCGAAGGGTCGGTTCGCATCGCTGTGCAACCGCAACGAGGTGGAGCTTGAACCGATCGTCCCGACGGAGCCCGCAGACGATGCAGCACCCGAGGACCGGCCTCGCCAACGGGCACCGAGCGTCTACGACAATGGCATGGGCGACCCCCTGCGTTTCGACGGCGCGCGGCTGCGCATCCTCTTGGAGCGCCATCACCTCTATACCGGCAGCGCCTGCGCCCGCGCGCTTCTCGAAGACTGGGACAACACCCTCACTTCGTTTGTGAAGATCACCCCCAAGGACTACCGGCGCGCGCTTCTCGAATTACAGGCCGAGCGCCAGTCAGCACGCATCGAGGCCGCGGAATGATCCCCACCCTAACCCTCCCCCGCTTGCGGGGGAGGGAATGGGAGGGGGCGTGCCGGCTCACTCTCAGGATGCTGCCCCGTGGGTAAGCCGACTGGGTTTCTTGAAATCGAGCGCCAGGACCGGCCCTATGAGAAGCCCGATATCCGCAGCAGGAGCTGGAGGGAGTTTGTCAAGCCGTTGCCCGATGGCGAGAACCAAAGGCAGGCGGCACGCTGTATGGATTGCGGCATTCCGTTCTGTCACGACGGTTGTCCGGTCAATAACCTGATCCCGGACTGGAATAACCTCGTCTACCGCGACCAATGGCGCGCCGCACTCAGGACGCTGCATTCGACGAATAATTTTCCGGAATTTACCGGCCGCATCTGCCCAGCGCCGTGCGAAGCCGCGTGCACGCTCAACATCGACGACAATTCGGTCACGATAAAGACGATCGAGTGTGCGATCGTCGACCGCGGCTGGCAGGAGGGCTGGATCGAGCCGGCCATTCCGGCGCAGCGGACGGGCAAGCG
>JAFASL010000597.1 GCA_019244535.1 Alphaproteobacteria bacterium | reverse complement strand
ATCGGGATGTTCTGAAGGTTGGGGTCGGTCGAGGAGAGCCGGCCGGTCGTGGTCGCGGCGAGCGAGTACGAGGTGTGGACGCGCCCGGTCACGCCGTCGATCTGCCCAGCGAGCGCATCGGCATAGGTCGATTTGAGCTTGGTCAGTTGGCGCCACTCGAGCACCAGCCCCGGCACCTCGTGCAACGGCGCCAGCTCCTCCAAGATCGAGGCGTCAGTGCCGTAGGCGCCGGTTTTACCTTTCTTCCCGCCGGGCAGCCCAAGCTTTTCGAACAGCACGTCGCCCAGCTGCTTGGTCGAACCGATGTTGAAGCCGTTGCCGACGGCGCGAAAGACTGCTTGCTCGATATCGGCGATGCGCCGTGTAAAGTCACGCGACAAGTCGGCGAGGGCCGCGGGATCGACTTTGATCCCCTCCCGCTCCATCGCCGCAACGACCGGCGCGAGCGGCCGCTCGATCGTCTCGTAGAAGGCAGTCATCCTGTCACGCAGAAGGCGCGCTTTGAGGAGCATATGCAGGCGCAGCGCAGCGTCCGCACGTTCGGCTGCAAAGTCGCGCGCCTTCTCGGGCGCGACTTCGGCAAACCGGATCAAGCTTTTACCGGTCCCTACCAGCTCCTTCAGTGAAGTGAGCTCGCATTCGAAGCAACGCCTGGTCAAAGTCTCGATCGTGTGCTCGAACTGGCCGCCGTCGAGCACATAGGACATCAACATCGTGCAGTCGTAGGGTGCGATCGTGACACCGTACCGCGAGAGAAGGTGCGCCGCGGCCTTTATGTCGTGCCCGATCTTGAGGACCCCGGGATCCGCGAGCAGCGGCCGAAGCCTTTCGATTGCGAGTTCCTGAGTGAGTTTTTCCTCACCCCCCTCGCTGCGCTCGGCCGGGTGGGTGAGGGGATCGTGAAACGGCAGAACAGATGCCATGAGTTCCGGCTGCCGCCGGTGGCCGAGCGGAACGTAGGCCGCGAGCCCGGGCGCCAGTGCCAATGCAATTCCGCAGAGCGCCGGGCGCGTGCAGGAAACGAAGCTTCCTTCGGGCCAAATTGCGACGGCACCCGCCTGCTGCGCCGCTTCGATCCAATGATCGAGGCCGTCGAGCGTGTCGACCAGCGCGTAGGTGCGAGGCGCCGTGAAGGGCGGGATTTCCGGGATCGCCGGCTCGCTCGGGCCTGCGGGCGGCGGCGCTGTTATATCGAGACGGCGGACAATGCGCGACTTGAGTGCGCGCAACTCCATCTCGTCGAGAAACGGAAACAGCTTGTCGGGGTCGTAAGGTTTCACCCTCAGTGCCGACAATGGGCAAGGCAACGGCACATCGTCATCGAGCTTGACCAGCTCCTTCGAGAGGCGCGCGTTCTTTTCGTTTTCAACCAGCGTCTGCCTGCGTTTCGGCTGTTTGATTTCCGAGGCTCTGGCGAACAACGTTTCGAGGTCGCCGTAGGTGTTGATTAGCTCGGCCGCGGTCTTGACCCCGATCCCCGGCACCCCGGGCACGTTATCAGTGCTGTCGCCGCAAAGCGCTTGGACCTCGATGACCTTGTCGGGTCCGACCCCGAATTTCTCGCGCACCTCGGCTTCGCCGATCGGCCGATCGGTCATCGGATCGCGCATCATCACTTTTCCGTCCGTGACGAGTTGCATCATGTCCTTGTCGGACGACAGGATCGTCACTTCGGCGCCGGCTTCGACAGCATGCCGCGCATAGGTCGCGATCAGATCATCGGCCTCGAAATTCTCCATTTCGATCCGGCAGACGCCGAAGGCATCCGCGGCCTGCCGCACATGCGCCAGCTGCGGCGCGAGATCATCGGGCATCTCCCGGCGGTTCGCCTTGTACTGATCGTAGATCTGGTTTCGGAAGCTGCGGCCGGAGGCATCGAAGATCACCGCGATGTGGTCGGCGTCAGTGTCGCGCAGGTATTTGTCCAACATATTGCTGAAATGCATGACGACCTCCGTCGCCATACCGTCGGATTTGCGCTGGAAGCGTTCGGCGCTCGGATCCTTGGCGCGCGCGAAATAGGCGCGAAAAATGAAGCCCGAGCCGTCGATTAGAAAGACATGATGCGGCGCCGCCGAGGGCATATGCACCGTGGCGGTCGGCTGTGGCTCCGCAACAACCGGTTGGATAAGGTCGTCCACGTGTTTCCTTCACTCAGACATTGCGCTCTTCCGACACCCTCGGCGGCGTGATCGCGTCGCTAGCGGCGGAACCCTGCATGGCGCGGTTGACAAAAAGCCGGGAGCAGTAAGGGCATTCGACCTTTCCGTCGTGCCCGAGATTGAGAAAGACCCTGGGATGGCCGAGTGCCCCGCCACCGCCATTGCAGGCAGCTACCGTCTCGCTAATGTAGATGGTTTCGAAGGATCCCATATGCGACCAGGATAAAACGCGGAGATCGCCACGCGGCTAAAGTTCGATTGAAGCGATGATACGCCTTGCTGCTTTACAATCAATCATCCCCGCCTGGACTCAGCTTCTCGCTTGCGGTCCGGCGTGAGCGGCCGGCGGCAGGCCGCCCGCGCGCTTTGCGCTTGCGCGCTCGCTGCCGCGACGCTGTCCGCCGGCTGCGCCCCGACAATCGACGAGGACGCCCGACTGGCGGGGATCGGAACCTCGCGGGCTGCGCCCGAACCGCGACCGACTCCGCGGTTTACCGGGACAAGCTTTGTCGCCGCCGACGGACAGGTGCTGCCGCTGCGCGAGTGGTTGCCTCCCGCAAACGATCGCGGAGGCCACGTCAAAGCGGTGCTCCTGGCGCTCCACGGATTCAACGATTACAGCAACGCGTTCAACGCTCCGGCCCAGGCGTGGGCGAAACACGGTATCGCAACCTACGCCTATGACCAGCGCGGTTTTGGCGCCGCACCGGAGCGAGGCTATTGGCCTGGCCGGGCGGTGCTTGCCGCCGATGTTGCGACCGCGGCCGGGATATTGCGCCATCGTTATCCAGGAGTACCTCTCTATCTTCTCGGCGAGAGCATGGGCGGTGCGGTAGCAGTCGTGGCGATGACGGGCGAGAGCGCAACGCCGGTTCCCGATGTCGACGGCGTCATCCTGGCCGCACCGGCGGTGTGGGGCCGCGCGACGATGGACTTGCTGCCGCGGCTTGCCCTATGGGGCGCGGTGCGGCTGATGCCAGGGCTGACCTTGACCGGGCGAGGTCTTGAGAAAAAGCCATCCGACAACGTTGCCATGCTGCGCGCCTTGGCGCGCGACCCGCTGGTAATCAAGGAGACCAGGATCGACACGATTTACGGCCTTGTCGATCTGATGGATGCGGCGCTTGATTCGGCGCCGCTTCTCGACAAGCCGTTGTTAGTCATGTATGGCGCAAAGGACGAAATCGTGCCGAAGGCGCCGATCCAGCGTTTTGTCGGCACTTTGCCGCCGGAGTGCCGCCGCCGCGCCAAGCTCGCCTGGTATGAGGACGGCTACCACATGCTGCTGCGCGACCTTGAAGGCCCTGTTGTGACCGCCGATGTCGCGACCTGGATACTCTCACCTCCGGCACCGCTGCTCTCGGGCGCCGATCGCGCCGCAGCGGAGGCCTTCTCCCGCGTCGGCAGCCAGCTCTCCGCGGGTGGACGCTAACCGATGCGACCGGTAATCATCCTGCAATCGTTTATCCTGCTGGTGCTAGCGAACGGCGCGCCACTAATCGCCAAAAAATTTCTTGGCGAGCGGTATTCTTATCCGCTCGACGGCAACGTCTCATTTGTCGACAGCCGGCCGGTGTTCGGCCGTTCGAAGACGATACGCGGCATCGTGCTAGCCGGAGTGGCAACCACAGCAGCCGCGCCGGTTATCGGGCTTCGTTGGGAGATCGGTCTTCTGGTCGGCGGCTTCGCGATGGCGGGCGACCTCTTCTCCAGTTTCTGCAAACGCCGATTGGGCCTGCCGACGAGCAGCCGGGCGAGCGGCCTCGATCAGGTCCCGGAAGCGCTGTTGCCGTTGCTCGCGTGCCGCGAGTTGCTGGCCCTGACGGCCGCCGACATTTTAGTGTGCGTTGTCATGTTCGCCGCCGGGGAAGTCGTGCTGTCGCGTCTGCTCTATGCCTTCCGACTGCGGGATCGCCCGTATTGAGGCGGGCAGCGGCCGCGCAACAGCCGATGCAGCGTGATTTCGGGTGGGCAGTTCAGCCGTACCGGTAGAACGCAGGAGCCGACCCCGACGGAGGTGTAGCCGGTCATGCCGTGGTAGGTCCATGCACCCGACCCCATGCGCCGAGGCAGGACCGAATCGAGGGTGACTGGAATGGCGCCGGGTAGGCAGATCTGGCCACCGTGGGTGTGCCCGCTGAGCAGCAGATTGAACCCGGCATGCGCAGCCTGTCGATAGATCTCCGGAGTATGGGAGAGCAGGATGGAAAATCCGGCGGCAGGGACCGCGGAGGCGGCCTTTTCGATATTGTCCACGCGGTAGTAGTGGGCATCGTCGATGCCAACTAGATGGATATGTTCCCCGCCCCGCTCGACTGTCGTCGCTTCGTTGAGCAGCATCAGAACCCCGAGTTCCTCCAAGGCCGGGACCATACGGATCGTGTCGTGGTTGCCCAGGACTCCGTAGACCGGACCCACGAGCTGCGCGCACACCCGCGCAAGGCCATCTAAAGCGGCGCGATAGGAACCAAACGTCTTGGCCCGATAATCGCCGGTCAGCACGCAGATATCGTAAGAAATCGTCGGCAGCAGCTCGATCAGCCGGCACATAGCGCCATCATTCAGATCGGCATGCAAATCGCTGAGATGAAGAATTGTAAATCCCTCGAACGAAGCCGGCAAATCGGGCGAGTGGATGTCGTGGTGCTGGATTTTAATGTCCTCGGCATTTTTACGGGCACGCCAATAAAGCCCGGTCGCCATCAACGCTGTCCGAATGATCGTCGCGCTCAGGTACCATTTCTCGGGATGGAAGAAATCGTTGCTTCGCCAAAACATGCGAGCTTCGCGCTCGTCCTCGATTCCAAGCCGCTGTCGGGTGTGCAGCTGGCCGAGCCGCTCCTCCAGTTTGTCGAGCGCGCTCCGATCGGTGGAAAGGCCGTGGCGAGGCCGAGGCCTTTCCGCTAGCTGAACATCCATTTATTCCCCTAAGCGCGCCGCCGCGCGCCCCTTGGGCTTGGTCCGGGGAGGAGAATCGCGCCGAGAATTGCGGCGATTGCAAGGCGAAGCAAACCATCCGGACCTGCGGTCGGCGGCAAGGGCAGCGAGCCTACCGTTCCACCCGAGAGTGCGCCCACTTTGTTGGCCGCAGCTTGCGGACCCGGGCCGCTGACGGTACCGTCTGGGAGCCATTTGCCGACGAGGGTCCTACCAGATGTACGCCTTCCTGCACCTCGTCAGTACGGTGATTTCTATTTACATATGGTTATTGATTGCTCAGGCAGTGCTGAGCTGGCTAGTCGCTTTTGGCATTGTCAATCGCCACAACCGAGCTGTCGCGACGATTGGCGACTTTCTGTGGCGGGTCACGGAGCCGCTGTTGCGGCCGCTTCGGCGAGTGCTCCCGGATTTGGGCGGGATCGACATATCGCCGGTAATTCTCATCTTGCTTCTCTGGTTTTTGCGCGACCTTATGTTCGAATACCTCGTCTGAAAGCCCGGTGACCGTGCGCGCGGCGGTCTTCGGGCGGCGATCCGGTCTCGAAGCGATGGGCTGGTGGCGGGCTACATCGCGCGAGGGCATCCGCGTGTTCACCTCCGAGATCGCCCGTCCGGCCGATGGATGAGGCAACCGGCGCGATGAGCCACGGTCTGCTCTCGCTTGCGATCGCGGCACTGGCGTTCTGCGGCAGCCATGTCGTGCTCTCGAGCACATGGCTGCGCGGCTCCTTGCGCGACCAGCTCGGTGAACGCGGCTTTCTTGCGGTGTACTCGCTGATTGCTGTGGTGACCTTCGCTTGGCTGCTGATGGCCTATTCGCACGCGCCAACGGTGGCATTGTGGCCGCGGCAGAGGTGGATGGCTCTTTTCCCAGTCGTCATGATGCCGTTTGCAACGATCCTGCTGATTGCCGGCTATACCACCCCCAATCCGACGACGGTCGGAATGGAGCGATTTGCCAGGGCAGACGATCCGGCCCCCGGGATTCTGCGGATTACGCGCCACCCGGTGATGTGGGCCATCGGGTTGTGGGCGATCAGTCACCTCGCCGCCAATGGCGATCTGCGCTCACTCTTGTTTTTTGGCGCGTTCGCGGTGCTTTCGCTCGGCGGCACGGTGCTGATCGACCGCAAAAAGCAGCTGGCACTCGGCAGTCACTGGGCCCGACTCGCCGAGGTCACCTCGAACATCCCCTTCGCCGCGCTGGTCGCCAGACGCACCCGATTGCGCGGACGCGACATCAGCCTATTGCGGATCATCGCCGGCCTCTTGCTCTATGCCGTCCTCTATAATGGACACTCCATCATAGCCGGTGTGCCGATCGTCATCCCTTGAGAAGACTATGGCCTTCCCGGCGGGCCCTTAGCCTGCGCTAAGCTCGGCTGGATTGGACACAACTGATGAGGAAGATCAACCATGCTGTTGCCGCTTGCGGGACGTCGCCTCTATTACGATCTCACCGGGCCGGAGGACGGGCCCGTCGTCTGCATCACCCATTCGCTGGCTTCGGACGGGGGTAGCTGGGCCGAACAGCTCCCGCCGCTGCTGGAGGCGGGGTTTCGCGTGTTGCGGCTCGACATGCGCGGCCATGGCGGCAGCGACCCGGTGTACGGAGATTACACGATGCAAGCGCTCGCCGCCGATGTTGCGGCGGTGCTCGACGCTCTAACGCTGCCTCGCGTGCATTACGTGGGCCTTTCGATCGGCGGCATGATCGGGCAAGCCTTCGCGATCGAGCACGGTGCCAAACTGATCTCGGCCATGTGGTGCGACACTCTTCCGGCTAGCCCGACCGGCGCAGTAGCGATGTGGGACGAGCGCATGAATACGGTGCGCCGTGCGAACTCGCTGGAGCCGCTTGCCGATACCACGATGGAGCGTTGGTTCACTGACGCATTCCGAGCAAGCAGGCCCGGACGCTGGAAGCAGATCCGCGACACGATCGCGGCGACGACACCAGCCGGCTATTTGGGTTGCTCGGCGGCCATCATGAATTTCGAATTCACCGGGAACTGCCATCCTTGAGGATTCCGGTCTTAGTGGTATGCGGCTCCGAGGATGCCGGCACCCCGGCTAACGAAAATCGCCGGCTCGCTGGGCTCGTGCCGGGGGCCCGCTACGAGGAAATCTTGGGCATGCGGCACTTCCCGAATGTCGAAGCCCCGGATGCCTTCAACCAGATAATGATGGGGTGGCTCGAAGCTCAGCGGCGGGTGCGCTGAGTCTCAAAAGGGGCCGACGCAGCCGCCCCGGCTTCTCTCCCGCATTTGCGCGAGAGAGGGCGAGCTCAAAGCGGCAGGAAATTGCGGAGGGGAGCTGGCTGGGCGGCTTAGCTCTTCTCCTCGGCGTCCTCTTGGCGGCGAGCGCGGTTGATCGCGGCGCCGAGAATGTCGCCGAGGCTGGCTCCGGAATCGGAGGAACCGAACTCGGCCATCGCGCGCTTCTCCTCGTCGACCTCACGGGCCTTGATCGACAGGGTCAGCTTGCGCGTCGCGCGGTCGATCGCGGTCACCTTGGCGTCGACCTTTTCACCGACCGCGAAACGGTCTGGCCGCTGCTCGCTGCGGTCGCGCGACAGTTCAGACTTGCGGATGAACCCGGGCATGCCGTCGCCGACCATCACCTCGACACCGCCCTCGGTGATCGTTGAAATGGTGCCGGTCACGACCTCCCCCTTCCTCAGCTGTGCCATTCCGGCCTCGAAGGGGTCGGCTTCGAGCTGCTTGATGCCGAGACTGATCCGCTCCTTCTCGACATCCACATCAAGCACCTTGACCCGCACCGCGTCACCCTTGCGGTAGTCATTGATTGCCTCTTCACCGGGCCGGTTCCAGTCGATGTCGGACATGTGAACCATGCCATCGATCTCACCGGGAAGCCCGACAAAAAGACCGAATTCGGTAATATTGCGAACCTCCCCCTCGAGCTCGCTGCCGACCGGGTGATCGTCGACAAAGGCCTCCCACGGATTGGCGAGGGTCTGTTTCAGGCCGAGGCTGATGCGCCGCTTCTGCGGATCGACATCGAGCACCATCACCTCGACCTCTTGGCTGGTCGAGACGATCTTGCCGGGGTGTACATTTTTTTTGGTCCAGATCATCTCGGAGACGTGGACCAAGCCTTCGACCCCCGGCTCCAGTTCGACAAACGCACCGTAGTCGGTAATGTTGGTGACGCGGCCGCGGAACTTCGCGCCGGCCGGGTATTTGAGTTCGACACCCTCCCAAGGGTCGGATTCGAGCTGCTTCATCCCGAGTGAGATGCGCTGCGTCTCCGGGTTGAAGCGGATGACCTGGACTTTGACGGTCTGGCCGATGTGAAGCGCCTCCGAGGGGTGATTGATGCGGCGCCAAGCGATGTCGGTGACGTGCAGCAAGCCATCCACACCGCCGAGATCGACGAAGGCGCCGTAATCGGTGATGTTTTTGACGATGCCGTTGAGAATCTGCCCTTCCTTGAGGCTGGCAACCAGCTCCGAACGCTGCTCGGCACGGCTCTCCTCAAGCACGGCACGGCGCGACACGACAATATTGCCGCGCGAGCGGTCCATCTTGAGAATCTGAAAGGGCTGCGGCGATCCCAGCAGCGGAGTGATGTCGCGCACCGGCCGGATGTCCACTTGGCTGCCGGGCAGGAAGGCGACCGCGCCGTTCAGATCGACCGTAAACCCGCCCTTGACCCGGCCAAAAATTGTCCCGGTAACCCGGTCGTTTGATTGAAAGCTCTTCTCCAGTTGTGTCCAGGCCTCCTCGCGCCGTGCCTTTTCGCGCGAGAGCTGGGCCTCGCCGTTCTTGTCCTC
Source organism: Alphaproteobacteria bacterium (assembly GCA_019244535.1). Lineage (GTDB taxonomy): Bacteria > Pseudomonadota > Alphaproteobacteria > ATCC43930 > CGMCC-115725 > AP-15. The sequence continues at coordinate 2,865 of JAFASL010000597.1, read as the reverse complement.
CATACGTTCGAGATAGACCTCGACGGTGTCGCCGACATGGATCTCCGGTTGGACGCCTCCGGCGGCGAACTCCTTGAGTGAAACCCGGCCCTCCGATTTGAGGCCGACATCGATCAGCACTGCGTCGTTTTCGACAGCGATGACCCGCCCCTTGACGACCGTGCCTTCAAGACTGTCGGCAACGCCGAGCGATTCATTAAGGAGCGCGGCAAAGCTCTCTTTTGCAGGCGCCTCCCTGCTTTGTAATTCTACTGCTGCCATTCCTTCTCCTCGAGCGCATGCGCGACGAGACGGCAAACGCGCTCGAACACCTCATCGGCGTCAAGCATCGTCGTGTCGATGACATGAGCGTCGTCGGCCGCCTTAAGCGGGGCGGCCCCACGCCCGCTGTCGCGCGCGTCGCGTTCATTAAGATCTTGCAAGACGTTCTCGTATATAGCGGGGGCACCCTGCTCGCGCAACTCCTTGACCCGGCGGGCAGCTCGGGCCTCGATCTTGGCGGTGATGAACAGCTTCACATCCGCCTGCGGGCATACGACCGTACCGACGTCGCGTCCATCAAGAACAGCACCCCGAGCGGGCGCCGGCGGGTGCGCGGCAAAATTCCGTTGTGCTCCAAGCAACTCGCGCCGGACCTCAGGGATCGCGGCGACCACCGACGCGGCCCTAGCCACCGAGTCGGCGCGCAGCCGCGGATCGTCCAGAAGCCGCAGATCGACGTGCTTGGCGGCCGCCTCCGCGGTTACCGGATCGGCCGGATCGCCGTTTTCATCGAGTACGAGCCGAGCGGTCGCACGGTAGAGCGAGCCAGTGTCAAGCACCGCCAATCCGAAGCGCTCGGCAAGGCGGCGTGCTAGCGTGCCCTTGCCAGAAGCGGCCGGACCGTCGACCGCGACAACAAATAGCCGCCCCTTACCTTTCCACTCTTTCAGCGCGGGCCCCTTCCTCTCCCCGCTTACGCAGAACGAGGGATTCGGTTCGCTCCCTCGTCCCGCTTGCGCGGATAGGATCGAGGTCAGGGGCTTTTCGCCGCTCACCCCTCCTCCCCGATCGAGCCACCGAGCCGGTTCATCATCGTGATGAACGCCGGAAAACTCGTCGCGATCGGCCCGGTATCGTCGATCCGCACCGGAAGGCGGGTCGCAAGGCCAAGGACGAGAAATGCCATCGCGATACGATGGTCGAGCTGCGTCTCGATCAACGCGCCGCCTTCGGGCGGGGTGCCGGTCCCTTCGACAATCAGATCGTCACCATCGACTGCGACCTCAACACCGCAGGCGGCAAGACCGGCGGCGATCGCTGTGAGGCGGTTGCTCTCCTTGACGCGCAGCTCGGCGAGGCCGTGCATCACCGTGCGGCCGCGGGCGCAGGCGGCGGCAACGGCGAGGATCGGATATTCGTCGATCATCCGCGGCGCCCGCTCGGCAGGGATCTCGGTGCCGCGCAAGGGGCCGGCCCGAGCGCGAATATCTGCGATCGGCTCACCACCCTCCTCACGGCGGTTCAGCAGTGCGATGTCGGTCCCCATCTCAGCGAGGCAGTCGAGAAGGCCGGCCCGCAGCGGGTTGACCCCGACGCCTTCGACGACGATCTCCGAACCCGGAACGATGAGCGCTGCAACCAACGGGAAGGCGCCCGAGGAGGGGTCGCCCGGCACGACGATCGGGGCGGCCGTCAGTTCGGGAAAACCCTCCACGGTGATCCGCAAACCGCCGCTTGGTTCCGGCTCCGTCGATACCACCGCGCCGAAATGGCGCAGCATGCGCTCGGTGTGGTCGCGCGTCGGCTGCGGCTCGATCACGGTCGTTGCCCCAGGCGTGTTCACCCCGGCCAGCAACACCGCGGATTTGACCTGGGCCGAGGGCACCGGGAGACGATAGGTAATCGGGATCGGATCGACCGTCCCCGTGACCGCGAGCGGCAACCGCGCGCCCTCACGCGTGACAAACCGCGCCCCAATTCGGCTCAGCGGCTCGACGACCCGGCCCATCGGCCGCCGCCGGAGCGACGCGTCGCCGGTGAGGAAGGCGGTGATCGGGTGCGTCGCAAGCATGCCGAGAACAAGCCGGGCCGAGGTTCCGGAATTGCCGAGGTCGAGCAGGTTTTCCGGCTCGGCAAGTGCGCCCACGCCGATTCCGTCCACAGTCCAGCGGCCATCACCGCATCTGGCTGCATCGGCGCCGAGCGCATTTATTGCCGCGGCGGTCGCCAGCACGTCTTCACCCTCGAGTAGACCCGAAATCTCGGTCCGGCCGATCGCAAGCGCGCCGAGCATCAGCGCGCGGTGCGAGATCGATTTATCGCCCGGGATGCGGACCGTTCCGGAGAGCGGACCGCAATGCCGCGCAGCAATCGGCGAAAGCTTGCGGGAGGGTGCGCGATGAGCCATGTCGGTGGGACGCCTCGCAATGCGGGGAAGGGCGGTTGCGGTGAAGCCAACCACCGCCCATATCGTGGAGCCGTCGGCGCAGCGTCTTTATTCTACTTGTGCGACTTTGCTTTTGACAGGGTGGGCACCCTGTGGCAATGCCGCGGCCGACAACACTCTGCTGAACTTCGTTGGGAGCAAACGGTGGCCAAACCCGAATGGGGATCCAAACGAATTTGTCCGAGTTGCGGAACGCGTTATTACGACTTGCTCCGCGAGCCCGTGATCTGCCCGAAATGCGCCACGCCCTTTGACGCAGAGGCGTTTCTGCGGTCGCGCAGGACGCGGCCCGCTCCACCGGTTGAGAAGGAGCTGGAGCCGGTCGGGGCCGACGAGCTCGATGCCGATGTCGAGGCCGAGGAGGCTGACGCTACAGAAGAAGAGGAGGAGGCGGTACCTGTCGAAGAAGCCGAAGAGGAGGACGAGGAACTGCTTGA
>JAFASL010000510.1 GCA_019244535.1 Alphaproteobacteria bacterium | reverse complement strand
CATCGCCGTCACCTGCCCGGGGGCATTGCCGTTACTACTTCTTAACCCAAAGGGAACTAGCCTTAAGGGACGGTTACTGCCCCGACGTAACGATCGGGTCCGCCGTGACTTTCGGGCGACTCCCGTCATGCAGGCTTTTCGGCAGCGCCTTACATCCAATCGCCGGCTCAACTTGATCGGCTTTGCGGTCGTTTGCGTGACCTTGTTAGCCGCCGGCATGTCTGTTTGGGATTTGCGGCAAGAAGCAATCAAAACCTACACGGAAGAAATGGAGAATCTCGGCGCGGCCTTCGCCGAGCAAACATCGCGCACTTTGCAAGCCGTCGACCTCGTTCTGGATCAAGCAAAGGATCGGGTATCCGGCGCGCGCATCGAAACCGCGGAGCAATTCGAACAGCTGCTCGCCGCCAGAAAGTGGCGCCAGTTCCTTGCCGAGCGGCTGAAGAACCTTCCTCCGGCCGCCAACCTCGTCTTTGTCGATGCAGACGGCCGGGTAATCAATGCATCCCGGGGCCGAACGGCCGCGGCCGCAAATTTCTCAAATCGCCATTTTATCGAGTATTTCCGCCTGCGAGATGATCCGCGCAGTTTCTTGGAGGCGTCGATCGAAGAACGCGACACAAGCGGGAGGTACATCTTTGCCGCACGCCGGATCAGCGGACCCGCCGGCGAATACCTCGGCGCCGTCATAGCAATGGTCCGGACCGAGTATCTCGAAGACTTTTACAGGGCGATCGATCCGCACGAGCGCAGCCTCGTGACCGTTCTCGGGCAGGACGGCACCCGAATTGCGCGCTATCCGCATGCCGAAAATTCGATCAGTCGGGCGCTGCCATCGGCATCCCCGTCGCACCAGCCAGCCGAACGCGGCGGGATTTATCGCTTTGAGGGTAGCGACGGCGCCACCTTTGCCGAGGCGGCGCATCCGCTAGCGGATTATCCCCTCGTTGTCGGTGTAACGATTTCCGAGGCGGCCGCTTTGGCAAATTGGCGGCGGCAATCGACGTTCATCGCATTCGGCGCGGCGTGCGCCGTACTCGGCTTTGCAGCCCTGTTTCGCGCGCTCAGTGCTCAATTTCACGAGCTCGAGCGAAATCGCTCGAACCTCGAACTCAAGACCACGGAATTGCAACAGACCGCCGATGCGCTGCGCAAAAGCCAACGGCGCCTTACCGAGAAGTCACAGCTTCTCGAAACGACGCTCGAAGCTGCTGAACGTGCGAACCGGGCCAAATCCGAATTCCTCGCCAATATGTCCCACGAGATCCGGACCCCGATGAACGGCGTCATCGGAATGAACGGACTGCTGCTGCAGACCGATCTGTCGGACGAGCAGCGCGAGTGTGCGGTCGCGGTGCGCGACAGCGCCGAGGCGCTGCTCGCTTTGATCAACGACATTCTCGATATTTCAAAGCTGGAGGCCGGCAAGGTCGAGCTTGAGATCATGGATTTCGAGTTGCGCGACACGGTGGAAGCCGCCGTTGGTCTGCTGGGGCCAAGAGCCCACGAGAAGGGGATCGACCTCGGCGTATTTATCGATCCGACCGCCAGCGGCGGCTTTCGCGGAGACCCGTCACGGCTTCGGCAAGTTCTGCTCAACCTGGTCGGCAATGCCATCAAGTTCACTGAGCGCGGTGGCGTTTCGATCGAGGTTTCGCTTTGCCCCGCAAGCCTGGGCGAACTGCGCCGGCTGCGTTTTGAAGTGGCCGATACCGGGATTGGAATATCGGAACAGCTTCGCAGCACGCTGTTTGAAAAGTTCAGTCAGGCCGACAGCTCGATTACACGCCGTTTTGGCGGAAGCGGTCTCGGATTGGCGATATGCAAACAATTGATCGAGTTGATGGGCGGCGAGATCGGCGTCGACAGTACCCCTGGCCGTGGCAGCCGGTTCTGGTTCGAATTGCCATTGCAGGCTTCTGTCAACCCGACCATCGATAGCCGGACCTTGCCGAGCAAACTGTTGGGGCTTCATGTCCTGATTGTCGATGATGCCGAAATGAACCGGCGCATACTGGCGAGGCAACTCGCCGGCTTCGGTATCGACGCAATGTCGGTAGATGACGGGTTCGCCGCAATCGACGCATTGGATCAGGCTTTCCGGCGAGGCAAACCGTTTGACCTAGTGATCATCGACCAGATGATGCCCGGCCTCTCGGGCGAAGCATTGGCTGAGCGGATTCGTGAGACACCAAACCTCGCCGAGACAAAGATTGTGATTGCGTCGTCGGCGGGGCGGCCGGGTATCGCGCAAAGTGCTTCAACAATCATTGACGCGGTTTTGACAAAGCCCGTCCGCGAGCAGTCGCTGCTCGACGCCTTTGCGCGGCTGTTCGGTTTTGCGGCGGCGCCGCGACTGGAACCGTCTCTCTCGTCTGTGCCGCATCCTCCTTCGGCCGCTCGACCACTGCGAATTCTGCTCGCGGAAGATAACAAGATAAACCAGCAGCTCGTCACGATGCTGCTTCGCAAGGCCGGTCACCAAATCGACGTCGTCGCGAATGGCGAGCTCGCTGTCGAGGCTGTACGCCACAGCGATTACGATGTGGTGCTGATGGATATTCAGATGCCGCTGCTGGATGGAGTTGATGCGACCAAACGCATTCGTGCCTTGTCTGGGCCGAAGAATTCCCTGCCGATCATCGCTTTGACCGCGCATGCGATGGCTGGAGCCAAGGAAGAATACCTTGCCGCCAAGATGGACGATTATTTGTCAAAGCCGATCGACAAGCTCGAGCTCTTCTCACGGCTCGATAAGGTGGCTGCGGGACTTGTCGGACGAGGGTCGGACCCAGCTCCGATCCCCGCGTCGCCGGTGGTTGATCCTGCTCGCCTTGAGATGATTGCCGAAGTTATGCCGGAAGGCGAAAACCTGGCTGAGTTTGTCGATGTATTTCTAACCAGCACCGCAGAGCGGATCGAGCAGATCCATCGCCTTATCGGCCGCGGCGACCTCCGTGAAGCCGGTCGGGAAGCGCACACTCTGTTTGGGACCGCTAGCAATTTCGGGGCATGCCACCTCAGCGCACTCGCAGCGGAGCTGAAAGCGGCCTGCGATGCCGAAGATGCAACTCGCGCACGGCATGTCGCCCGCGGGCTGACCGAAGGCTGGAGCATAACCTCGGGAGTGGTGCGGGGCTGGCTCAGCGACGAAAAGGCGGAGCGCGCTGCCTGACTGGGTGCGGAACGAGACGAGTTAGGTGGCCCATCTTGCGACCCGGCTGGATCTCGGTTTTGCCATAGAGATGCACCTTGGTTAGCGGGTCATTGAGCGCATCGCGCCATTTCTCGACATCGCTCCCAAGCAGGTTCTTCATCACCGCATCCGAATGATGTTCGACCGAACCGAGCGGCAGCCCGCACACGGCCCTCACGAGCTGCTCAAACTGGCTGGTAACGCAAGCGTCTATCGTCCAATGACCCGAATTGTGCGGGCGCGGCGCGATCTCGTTGACGAGAACTTCCCCGCCCTTTGTCACAAACATCTCCACGGCAAGCACGCCGACGAGATCGAGCCTTTCGGCGATATGGCGCGCGATCACCTGGGCCCGCGTGGCAATTTCATGCGGGAGGCGCGCCGGCGCGATCGTCGTGTCGAGTATGTGGTCGACATGCCGGTTTTCGACCGGCGGGTAGGCCGCCCAAGCGCCGTCGGCACCGCGGGCAACAATCACCGAGATCTCGCAGGAGAAATCGACAAAGGCTTCTAGGATGCCAATCTCGCCACCCATCCGCCGCCAGGCTTCGTCGATGTCGATCTCCGGCGTCAGCGTCACCTGACCCTTACCGTCATACCCCAGACGCACCGTTTTCAAGACCGCAGGATAGCTGAAATCCCCCATCGCCCGGGCCAGCGCGGCCGGGTCCGAAATTTTGCGGTACGCGGTAGTCTCGACGCCGATCGAGCGCAGAAAGTCTTTCTCGCGCAACCGGTCCTGCGCGATTTCGAGAATTTCGGGCCTGGGCAGTACCGGCTTGAGCCCTGCCACCCGGCGCACCGCTTCCGCCGGGATGTTTTCGAATTCGAAAGTGACGATGTCCACCGCGGAGGCAAAGCAGGCGAGCGCCTTACAGTCGGTGAATTCGCCGACCGTAGCAGCGCAGCAGACCTGCGCGGCCGGGCTATCGGCCTCGTCGGCAAAGACATGGCAGCGGTAGCCGAGCCGGGCGGCGGCGAGCGCTGTCATCCGGCCCAGCTGACCGCCGCCCATAATGCCGATCGTACTTCCGGGAGCCAGCATTGCTGCCGCTAACATTCTCTTCCTGCAGGGTGCTCGGCGACGCCCTCGGTTTGCGCCTGCCGCCAGCGATCCAGCGCCTGGGCGGCAGCTGGATCCGCGAGCCCGAGAATTGCCGCGGCAAACAGCGCCGCATTGACCGCTCCGGCCTGGCCGATCGCGAACGTCGCGACCGGGACTCCGGCGGGCATCTGTACGATCGACAGCAGGCTGTCGACGCCTTTCAAGCTCCGAGTTTCGATCGGCACCCCTAGTACCGGAAGCGACGTCAGCGCCGCTGTCATGCCAGGAAGATGCGCGGCCCCGCCGGCCCCGGCGAT
>JAFASL010000306.1 GCA_019244535.1 Alphaproteobacteria bacterium | reverse complement strand
GTCCCAGCCGTCGGGAAGGTCGCGCCGCTGCATCCGCTCGCAGGCATCCGCCAGCTCGGGATGGGCCCCCTGGTAACGCTCAAACAGCGCCATCCAATCTGCCCGGAGCTTTTTCCCGCGAGCACCGAATTGCTCCGCAAAATGACGGTAGACCCCATCGGGGACAAAGAATTTCGCGTCTTCCGGCCAGCCATAGGAGCGCTTGGCGAGCTTTACTTCCTCTTCGCCCAGCGGCTCGCCATGGGCGCCGGACGTATCCTGCTTGTGCGGCGCACCGTATCCGATATGGCTGGTGACGATGATCAGGCTCGGCCGATCGTCGATGCGTTTGGCGATCGCGATCGCCTCGGCAATCCGCTCCCGGTCATTGGCGTCGCTGACCCGCTGCACGTGCCAGCCGTAGGCGAGAAACCGGCCGGCGACATCCTCGGAAAAGGCAAGTGCGGTGTTGCCTTCGATGGTGATGTGGTTGCTGTCGTAGATCCAACACAGATTGCCTAGCCGCAAGTGCCCGGCCAGCGAGGCGGCTTCGCTGCTCACGCCCTCCATCATGCAGCCGTCCCCGCAGAGCGCGAAGACATCGTAGTCGAACAGGTCAAACCCCGGCCTGTTGAAATGCCGCGCCAGCCAGTCGGCGGCGATCGTCATGCCGACGCTAGTCGCGATCCCCTGGCCGAGGGGCCCGGTCGTGGTCTCGACACCCGATGTCAAATGATATTCCGGGTGGCCCGGACACTTGCTGTCGATTTGCCTGAACCGCTTCAGATCATCGAGCGCGACGGATGGAGTGCCGAGCCGCTCGTACTTTTCGTTGACGGATTTGACCCCCGTCAGGTGCAGCATCGAATAGAGCAAGGCCGAGGCATGGCCCGACGACAGCACGAAGCGGTCGCGGTTCGGCCAGATAGGATCATCGGGATCGAAGCGTAAAAACTCCTGCCACAAGGTGTAAACGACCGGTGCCATCGCCATCGGTGTCCCGGGATGCCCGGATCTGGCCTGCTGGACCGCATCGATAGAGAGGGTGCGGATCGTGTTGACACAGATGTCGTCGATCGAGCCGGCAGGGACCGTCATTGCACGCCTCTCATTTTGGGTTGGACTGCAGGCGGCAATCGGGCAGGAGCGCAGAGCACCGCCACAATGCTTTCGACGATCTCCGCTACCGGCCGATCGACCGCGACCGTGATCGGGTTTTCATCGGCGCCGGGTGGCTCCAGAGCCGCGAACTGGCTGTCGAGCAGGCTCGCCGGCATGAAGTGCTCATGCCGAGCCGCCAGCCGTTGCGCGACCAACTCCCTCGACCCCGCGAGATTAACGAGCCGCACATCGCTGTGATCGCCGATAATTTTATCGCGATAGGCGCGCTTCAGCGCCGAGCAGGTGATGACCCCGCGCTCGCCGCGGGAGCGCCAAGTCCCGATCACCCGCGCAACCGCGGCGAGCCACGGCGCCCGATCGGTGTCGGTCAGCGGCTTGCCACTCGCCATCTTCGTGACGTTCGTGGCGGGGTGCAGCGCATCACCTTCGGTGAAGCTCCAGCCGAGGCGGCTTGCCAGCCGCTGCGCGACCGTCGATTTTCCGGCACCAGATACCCCCATGACGACGACGGCTGTGAGGTCATCATTGCACTGCCGCATGGTTCCTTGCCATCCCTTTGGCGCGATCGATCATGCGGCGTCTCCTCGCTGCCGAGCCGGAGCTAGCTTATACCGGGGCTAGCTTATAACTGTGCCGCGAAACGCCCGCGGCAAGGAATCGGAACCGTTCTTTAAGATTGACATGAGCAGGCCGCCGGATCAGCCCGCGCTCTCAAGGGTGCCGCGAAACACCGGCTGACCGCTTGGCACCCTATCCGGCGAGCCGCCGGCCGGTTCGCGCGTAACGACCAGCTCGCCGGCGCCTACCAATAGCCTTGCGTTCTCTGGCGAGACAGCGATCCGTTTGCGCCCGGAGAGCGGCAAGAGGCCGAGCTGACGCGGCCCCGCTCTGTCGGGAGCAAGCAGCCACAATTGGTAGACCTGTCCCGGCGGTGCCGGTTGGTGCCGCAAACTGTCCGCGGCGATCTGGTGCGCGGCCCGGGCGAGCCTGATCGCCCATACCGGATGCTGTTCGCCGTCTCGGACGATCGCAACGATGGCCATGTCCGAAAAATCCGGCGGATCACGCCGGATGATCGAGGCGACGAGCAGAGCCAGCGACAAGATCGCGAGAACCCCAGCCGCCCACCGCCACGCGCAAATTTCGTTCCACAGTTTGCAAAGGTTAGGGATGCCGCGAGGTGCTTCCGCTGCACGGGGATCGAAGTTCATCTTTGTTCCTCATCAACGCCGGCCCCTGCTCTTGACCGGCGAC
>JAFASL010000193.1 GCA_019244535.1 Alphaproteobacteria bacterium | reverse complement strand
GGCCTGCCATCCTTGGGCTCGATCGGCTCGTTGACGACATCCCAGCTATGCACCATTCCGCGATAGCGGCCCGCGAGATCTCGTATGCGCCCGACGATAGCGCTCTCGATCTCCTGCCGGCTGGACAGGTCGAAGAACCAGCTCGGTGTGCGGTAGTACCACAGCAGATTGTGGCCACGCAGTGCGAGGCCGTTTTCGAGCGCGAAAGCGGCGACCGTGTCCGCGGGGCCATAATCGTCATTGCCGCGCGTGCCGCGGTTCATGACCTGCCATTTCATGTCGTTCTCAGCGACGACGAGGCCGGTTTGCTGCAGTACGAGATCGACAAAAGGGGCATCCTTTGTGATCTGTTCGGACGAAATCGTGGTGCCGTAGAGCAGCCCCTTTTCCGCGGCCAGCTTGCGTAGTGCCGCGGTCTCTTCGGCGCGGCTCAAACACGGAAGAGCGAAGGAGATGCCGCTCCCCAGGACTGCCGCGCCGATGCCAATAAAGCGACGCCGAGACGGACGGTCAAATTTGCGGCACATCAGGAGATGATGAAGCGAATTGATCTTATCGCGCGTTCCCGCGCCGTCTGCCGTACCTACCCCAGATCGACCGGCATTGCCATTGCGATTGCTGCTGTCGGGGGCGCTTCGCGGGGCGCCAGGTGGCCGGCGGCCGCCGGCTCTGCCATCAGAACCCTCGACGAGGGCAGAAGAACGGTTGCTGTGGTGCCGCGGCCCTTCTCGCTTCTGAGCGTCAGCGAGCCGCCATGGAGCTCGACCAGCTTGCGAGCGAGCGGTAACCCGAGGCCGCTGCCTTCATGAACGCGGGCGAGCCCGCCATCGACCTGGCCAAACCGCTCGAGGGCGATCTCGATCTCGGCCTGGGTCATCCCACAACCATTGTCGCGGACGACAAATTCGGCGCCGCCGTCTTGCGTATGCCGCGCGCTGATGCCGATTTTGCCTCCGAGCTCGGTAAATTTGATCGCGTTCGACAGCAGGTTGAGCAGGATCTCTGTCAGCCGCGTCCGGTCGACCAGCACCGGAGGCATGTTTTCCTCGATGTCGACCGACAGTTTGATAAGGCTGTCGGCTGCACGATCCTTGACCAGAGCGACGGCGCCGTCGACCAGGCGGCGCGTGTCGAGCACCTCTTCGCGAAGCTCCAGCTTCCCGGCGTCGATGCGCGCCAGATCGAGAATCTCGTTGATCAGGTGCAGCAGATGCTCGCCACTCTGCCGGATAAGGCCGACATACTCGGCCTGCCGCGGCTGGAGCGGCCCGCCAATGCCGTTCTGCAGCACCTCGGAGAAGCCAAGAATCGCGTTCAGGGGCGTGCGCAGCTCGTGGCTCATGTTGGCGAGAAATTGGGATTTGGCGAGATTCGCGGCCTCAGCCGCAGCTTTCGCTTCGTGCAATACCTGCTGGGCCATGACCTGCTCGGTAACGTCGCGCGCCGTACCGCGATAGCCGAGAAACCCTCCGGCCTCGTCGAAGAACGGGTTGCCGCTGACCGAAATTACCCGCTCGCGGCCGTCGCCCGCCTTCGGCCTGTAGACAAAATCGCGGAACGGCTCGTGCCGGTCCAAAAGCGCCAGGTGCTCCCGCCACTTATTCGGTTCGCCGATGAAATCGCTCGCCAGCTCGCTGCGTGTTCGGCCGATGCGGGTCTGCGGATCCTGACCGAATGCACGAATATGGTCGGACAGGTAAGTGAATTGTTGTTGCTGGTCTGTTTCCCAGAACCAGTCTGACGAGGTCAGCGCGAAGTCGCGGCATCGTGCTTCGCTTTGGCGCAATGTGGCCTCGGACCGCTCGAGCGAGCGCGAGTGCGCTACGAGCGCCCGAAAGAGCAACATAAAGCCGATCACCGTGCACAGCGTGCCAAGCGCAATGAGCAGCGATTGCGTCCGCCAATTGGCCAGCACTGCGTCTTCGGCCATCGAAACCGCTATGACGAGCGGATAATTTGACAAGGGATGGACCGAAACGATGCGCGCGATTCCGTCGACGTAGCCCGGCGAGAAGTAAGAGCCGCCGCCCTCTTCGACCTTCGTGTAAAA
>JAFASL010000098.1 GCA_019244535.1 Alphaproteobacteria bacterium | reverse complement strand
ATTGACTATTATTCCAGAAACCTGCTCGCAAGCGGCTCATTGACGGCCTATACTTTGCCGCTTGCCTTCAGCGATAAGGTCGGGACCTGGAAGCTTCGAGCCACGGATTTGCCGAGTGGCCAGACCGTAACCGCCGAGCTGCAGGTCGAGCCCTAATCCGCTGAACAAGAGCAGGCCACCAGTGCGGATTTTTTACGTTTGTCGGCGTGTCCCGTTCCCGCCGGACCGCGGCGATAAAATAGCGGCGTTCAATACGATCCGCCACCTCGCCGCGCGGCATGAGGTGCACGTCTTCTGTCTCGGCGACGGGGCGCAGGATGTGGCCAACATTTCGGGCCTGCAATCCCATGTAAACAGCATCATTGCCGCTCCGGTCACCGAGGTGACAATAAAGCTGCGAGCAGTCAACGCCTTGGCCACCGGATCGCCGCTCTCGGTGGCCGCCCTAAATGAACGGAGGCTGCATCGCGCAATTCAACAGAAATTCACTGAGCTTCGACCTGACCTTGTCATCGTCTACAGCTGCAATATGGCGCAGTTTGCCAAGCACCTGCCCGGTGTGCCGCGAATTATGCATTTTGGCGATCTAGACTCGATGAAATGGCAGCTGTATGCCGAGCAATCGGCGCCGCCGTCGCGATGGATCTACTCGATCGAAGGTCGGCGGCTGCTCGCCTATGAGCGGCAGATTGCGCACGACTTCTCGCATGCGCTGATTCACACCGAGGCCGAAAAACGTGACTTCGAACGGCTGATCCCGGGCGTGCCAGTAAGCGTCGTCAGCAATGGCGTCGATCTCGACTACTTCCGGCCGGCCGGCGCAATCAAGCAACCGGGATCGTTGATCTTCACCGGGGTCATGGATTACCGCCCAAACATCGATGCCGTCACCTGGTTCTGCGACGAGGTTCTGCCGATTGTTCAAGCCGAGATCCCGGAGTCAAATTTCACGATTTGTGGCAGCCGGCCGACAAGGGCAGTTCGCCGGCTGGCCCGACGCCGCGGCATAACGGTGACGGGTTGGGTGCCTGATGCACGCCCCTATCTCGATCGAGCCGCGGTATTCGTCGCGCCTTTGCGAATGGCGCGCGGGGTGCAGAACAAATTGCTCGAAGCGCTCGCCATGGGCCTGCCATGTGTCGCCTCGACGGCCGCATCGAGAGGCACGCTGGTCGCCGAGGACGACGGTGTCTTAGTGTCGGACGACCCCAGGACATTCGCCAGTCATGTGGTCGATCTGCTGCGGGACAGCGGGCGGCGAGTGGAGTTGGCACGGCGGGCCCGGGCTGCCGCGGAAGCGAACTACCGCTGGGAAGATCAGCTGTCGCGCCTCGATCAGGTTGTTGCAACCTTAGTCTCCCGCCCCCTGCGGCGGACGGCGTCAGCTTCTGCTAACTAACCAAAGTTAACATACAATTTTATTGATCCCCGGGGCACCGTACGTTACGGTAGAAATACCGGGGACGATTTAACTTCGCGGGGAGGTCAGACCGTGGAGAACAGCATAAAGTCAGAAAAAGCGGCGATCGATATTGTAAGTGACTGCATCCCGGAGCGAGAGCATTCAACCAGCATGCGCGAGTTATTTACGCGGGTGCCAGGCATCGCTCCCATAACATCAACATCAGCTGCCATTCCTATAATTTCACCGGCGGCGAAGGAACCCACGGGCTCTCCCGGTGCCGCGAATAAACGAACCACCGATTCCTTCCAAATCCGCCTCGACGCCGCGCAAGAGGAAGCCGAGCTTCCCGCACCGCGTGGGGGCATTGGAACCGACAGCCCTTCCGTCGGCGAGAGGCCAATAGACCAAAATCGACGGAAGTTTCTGCGTCAAGCAGGCGTGGCGGCAACATTTGCGGCGGGATCGCTAGCCAGCCCGTCCGTGTCCTCCGCCCAGGCTATTGGCGGTAGCTCAAACAGCCCGGGTGTAGCCGCACCTCCTCCCGGTGTAACCAACCGCCGCGTGATGGAAGCAATGCAACTTCGAGTTGCGGAGGCCATTGACGACGTCAAGGTTCGAGCAGCGACGAATGTTAACAACGGCGATGACGCGCGATATGCCGACAAAGGCGGCACGTATACCAAAGGTCTACCGCACGACAACTTCGGACGGGTGGACTTAAATGCGTACCAAACCTTCAAGACGGCATTGAACAGCGGCGAGTTCTCAGATTTTGAGGATATTATCATGGGCGGTACGCGAACGCTGAACGGCCCACAAGGAGGATTAGCCTTCTGTTTGGTAGCACTCGATAACGCACAGTTCGGCCAGCCACAGGTGCCGCCGGCGCCCGCCGTCGCCAGCGACCAGAATGCCACCGAACTCCTCGAACACTATTGGGCATC
>JAFASL010000926.1 GCA_019244535.1 Alphaproteobacteria bacterium | reverse complement strand
GCTTCAGCCGCGTTGCCGAACTGCTCGGTGACGGCGCTTGCTGGGCTCAGCGTCTCGAACCTGTCCATCACCTCGGCCACCGACGTCGCGGCGACGGCTTCGAACCCCGAATACTGTCTTGTTGTCGCCACCCTCACAACGAGCGGTGAGGGGGCCCGCATTGGTTCCGCTGGCGTGCAAGTACAATTACCGGCGAATTGGAACAACAAGCTGCTGTTCAACGGAGTGGGCGGCTTGGCGGGAAGCTTCAACTCCTCGGCTAATCCGATCGATCTGACTTTGTTCCTCGCCAAAGGCTACGCCGCGGGGGTGACCGATACTGGCCACGTCAACACCAATCTGAGCTGGGAATATACCTCTCCCGGCGTGCCGAACACGTCGGCCTTGACAGACTACTTCTACCGCGCTGTGCACGAGGCAACTGTCGCGACCAAACAACTGGTCAACAGCTATTACAGCGCTCCGATATCGCGGGCCTATTTTGACGGCTGCTCGAATGGCGGAAAAATGGGGTTCGAGGAGGCGACCCGCTTTCCTAACGATTATGACGCGATCATCGCCGGTGCGCCGTGGCTCGATCCGCTTGGCACATCGCTTTGGGCGCTGAAGAACACTCGGGCTCTTCTCTCTGCTTACATTCCGCCTTCTGCATTCGCCGCCATCGATGCAGCGCAACTGGCACAATGCGACAAGGTCGATGGCGTCAACGACGGTCTGATCCAGGATCCGGCCAAATGCGCATTCAATCCAGACACTCTGGTTCCCGGTACTCTGACCCAAGCGCAAGCGAATGCCCTCAAGCTGATCATCGCGCCAGTGAGCGATGCAAGAGGCGGCCTGGTCTATCCGGGATCACCGATAAGCTACGAAGCCGCACCGGGTAACTCTCTTCTGAGCGACGAACTTGCGATTTCGGCGCCCTCTCCGACGGCGGCCCAGCCTTGGGGGCCGTTCCCCGCAATCCCCAGCCCCGCCCCGGGGAATTGGGGATTGGCCGTCGACGTCATCTCCCTGCTCGGCTATTATGACGCCTCCGTCAATATCAACAGCCCCTTGGTGGAAACCAACGGCGTGGTCAATCCCGCCGCGCTCGAACTGCTCTATGACCGGCTTGCCGCCGACATACCGGATGATCCCGCAAAGCTGAGCGGTTTTCTCAACAAGGGCGGCAAGATGATCATCTATCACGGCTACAGCGATCCGATCATCTCGCCCTACCGCACAATCTGGTATTACCGGGACCTCGCTCGGCTCAACGGCGGCTATCGCGATCTGCAGCAGCGTGTGCGGCTCTTCATGGTCCCGGGTATGGAGCACTGCACGAACGGCGTGGGTCCCAACAAGTTTGATACCATCACTGCTCTTGAGAATTGGGTAGAGCACGGCGTTGCACCGGATGGGATCGTCGCCACTAAGTACGCCGGCGATGTCATCGGGGCGAGCGTGCTGCGCACGATGCCGTTATGCAAGTATCCCGAGGGGGCGCATTACAATCATACTGGCGACGTCAACAATGCGGCGAGCTGGAGCTGCTCGCCAGTTGACGACTCGCTTCTCGATGTGGGGTTGAACGGCGCCCAGGCCGGTCTGTTGGGTCACCCCGATCGCGAGGCCGCAGGCGACGATAATGACTAAGCAGTAGTCGGCAAGGTGCGCAGGGGAAGGCGGCCGGACGGCGGCGTCCGTTCCGGGGCCGTCGTCCTCCACAAGGACTGAAGGATAAGGGTCGGGAACAAAGAGCTCTGCGCGGAGGGGGCCAAAGGTTCCATCCACCTCCCTCCGCGGTGTGTCCGTCACTTACGGGAAAGTGACGCGCTGAGATCGAGAAGTCCGGCTTTGTGCGCGTGATGTGGGCATGAGAACCGGCGCGGTCGGCGGAGACGGGGGTAGGCCGGCTAGGTGGCGCCTACCGGCGGCAATGTCCGTGCCGAGCCAAATATCAGTGCCGCAGCTGCCGGTGATGCCGTCCGAAAGTGGTCGCAGGTCTCGCGAGCGAAGCTGGTCTTGGCAGAGCTAGACTAGGGGCATCGCGAACGGCAAACTCTTTCGTCACCCCCGAGCTTGTCCCGGGGCCAAGTGGATGCCTGGGATATGCCCAGGCATGACGAAGTGTCAGTGTTCTCCGTGTTTCCGTGGTTAGCCCCAGTGAAGGACGAACAGATGCCCCGGCATATCAAGAACGCCACATTGGCCGGCCTGCGGGAAGAAGCCGACGCGAAGATCCGCAGCACTGTCGAGAGCATCATTGCCGATGTTGCGAAGCGCGGCGATGCCGCAGTGCGCGAAATGTCGGAGCGCTTCGACAAATGGTCGCCGCCGCGCTTCCGGCTGAGCCGGGACGAGATCGAGGTGCTGGTCGCAAAAGTCGCGCCACAGACGATCGCGGACATCAAATTCGCGCAGGCGCAGATCCGCAATTTCGCTGAGATCCAGCGCGCCTCGCTGCGCGATGTCGAGGTCGAGACTCTGCCCGGCGTCGTGCTCGGCCACCGGCACATCCCGGTCGGCAATGTCGGCTGCTATGTGCCGGGCGGGCGCTATCCGATGGTCGCTTCGGCGCATATGAGCATCGTCACAGCGCGGGTCGCCGGGGTCGGGCACATTACCGCCTGCACGCCGCCAAACCAGGGCGGGCCGCATCCGGAGACGATCGCCGCGATGCATCTTGGCGGCGCCGATGAGATTTACGTCCTCGGCGGCGTGCAGGCGGTCGCGGCGATGGCGCTCGGCACCGTGACATTCAAGCCGGTCGACATGCTGGTCGGGCCCGGCAACGCCTATGTCGCCGAAGCCAAGCGCCAGCTCTATGGCCGCGTCGGCATCGATCTGTTCGCCGGTCCGACCGAGATCCTTGTCATTGCCGACGACACCGCCGACGCCGAGATGTGCGCGACCGATCTGCTGGGCCAGGCCGAGCACGGCCCGACCTCGCCGGCGGTCCTGTTGACGACGTCGGAGAAGCTGGCCCATGCGACGATCGCCGAGGTCGACCGGCAGCTGACCGTGTTGCCAACAGCGGATGTCGCCGGAGTGGCGTGGCGCGACTTTGGCGAGGTCATTCTGTGCGGCAGCGAGGACGAGATGATCGCCGAGGCCGACCGCATCGCCGCCGAGCATGTCGAAGTACTGACCCGCGAGCCGCGCCGCTATCTCGATTGCCTGAAAAATTACGGTGCGCTGTTTCTCGGCCCCGAAACCAATGTGTCATACGGCGACAAGGTGATCGGCACCAACCACACATTGCCGACCAGGGGCGCCGCGCGCTACACCGGCGGTCTCTGGGTCGGCAAGTTCCTCAAGACCTGCACCTACCAGGAGGTCAGGACGCCGGAGGCCAGCGCGACGATCGGCGAATACTGCAGCCGCCTCTGCGCGATCGAGCGCTTCTGGGGCCACAAGGAGCAAGCCGACCTGCGCGTCCGGCGGTACAGGCGGAATGCAGCGGAGTAGCTCGAGCGGGTAGCCTGAACGACATCCCAGCGCGGCCGCCGAGCTATTTTGATGTTTTACGTTTACCTGCTCGCCAGCAAGCCTTACGGAGCCCTCTATATCGAAACAACGTCCGATCTGGCGCGTCGGGTCTGCAAGCACAAGAACAAGGTTGTCCCGGGGCTGCACGAGGCGGTACGGCGTCGATCGGCTCGTGTGGTTCGAGGCTCACCACTCCGCAGACGCGGCACTGCAGCGGGAAAAGCGGTTCAAGGAGTGGAAGCGTGACTGGAAGATCAACCTCATCGAACGGGAAAATCCCCATTGGGCCGATCTTTATCCGACTTTAACGTTATGATCGCGCCGCACGCCGATGAACCCCCATCCCGGCGCAGGCCGGGACCCATTCCCAACATGGGTACCGGCTTTCGCCGGTGTGGAAAGACGCGGATCGGGCGATTGGAAGGGACGGACATCGCGCGGCTCAATGTGGCCCTCGCGCTTGTGATGCGCCTGGCCGACTGACCTCGTGGCTTAACTTCTGCGGCGAATCCCGCCTTCCGGCCCGCCGATCGCCCCGCGGCTGGGCGCTCACCCCGCCGGGACGGTTTGCCAGCCGGTGTTGCACTCGGTCACGTATGGGTAATAGCCGGCTGGGTCGGAACAGTAATACCAGTATTGCGCCGGGGAAAGCGAATAGCTATAGTCCGGATAGCCGTAGGAATCGGCGTAGGGATAATAATAATCCCACGCGAACGGCGCGTAGACTGTTCCCAATCCCAGCGCAACACCGGCTCCGGGGCCGCCGAAACCATATCGCAAGCCGCCGCGATGAAATCCGTCATTGTGGAACGCGCCGCCGTGAAAGCTCTGAGGGTGAAATCCGCCGCCCTGCGGCATAACGCCGGGGAAACCGCCGGCATGCAAACCGGCGCCGCCATGAAACCCCCCACCGCCATGGACGCCACTGGCGGGGCCGCCGCCTCGAGGTCCGGCACCAGTGTGTTCTGCCTCGGCTGTCAAGGGCTGAAGAGCCGACGCCGCAAAAACCAAGGCGGCTGCGATATACCCCATAACCTTTTTGGGCCGGGCTGCACGGCCGGCAATGCGATCCATCGATCACTCCGTCCAATCTGAGTGCGCTCGTTATCCATATGTGTGATCTCCCGCTTGAGCCGTCGAGCAATTTTCCGTGATCTGCATTGATGTTTTGCTTGTCTCCAGGCGATCGGCAGCGTCCTCGAACGACGCGAATTGATACAAATTTTTACCGGGATATTTCGCCTGTTCGTCTGTTTATTTGGCAGCTGCCCAGTCCAGGGGATCGGGAATGAAAAAATTCGTACAGAAGGCCAATCGAGTTACTGCGGTCTTCCAGCACTCGAAACTCTCCTTTGATCTGGCGCGCGGGACGACATTCGCGCAACTCGCCGAGCGCCTCGGAAATCTGGAAAGAGCCCATGGCGGTCCGCCGCTCTCGGTGGACGTACGGGTCCCGGTCGACCGATCGCTTTAGCTGGCGGCAAGTACGGTCTTATCTTAACCTCGATTGACGCCCGGCTGGCTGCTGGGGTGATCAACCCCGATGTCGCTGCGCGACAGGTTTCTTGCCAAACTTCGCGACCGCTTCGCGGATGACCCCCTTTCACTGCGGTTGATCTTTTGGGACGGAGGGGCCTTCGAGTTCGCACCCGAACCGCGGGTCACGATCAAGCTCCGCTCACCTCGGCTGGCGCGCCTATTTGTCGCCGGCGATATCGCGCGACTGGGTCAGGCCTATGTCGAGGGCGAAATCGATGTCGATGGCCGGCTCCAGGAGGTATTGCGCACTGGCATCGCACTCGCCGAGCGGCTCGGCAGATCCATGCCGGTACGCCTCACAGCGCGCCTGCGCGCACCGCGCCAACACACCACTGCCGCCGATTCTGAGGCGATACGGTACCATTACGACGTCTCCAACGAGTTTTATCGTCTCTGGCTCGACCGCAACATGATCTATTCCTGCGCGTATTTCGAAACCGGCGAGGAGGACCTGGACACTGCGCAAGAACAGAAGCTCGACCATATCTGCCGCAAATTGCGGCTCAGCCCTGGCGAACGGCTGCTCGACATCGGTTGCGGCTGGGGCGGCCTCCTCTGCTGGGCCGCTGCACGCTACGGCATCGAAGGGGTTGGGATCACTCTCAGCGACCAGCAATTCGCCTATGCGCGCGAGCGGGTCGCGGAACTGGGATTAACCGGACAACTCGAGATCCGCCGGCAGGATTATCGCGAAGTGCCGGGTCAGGCGGTATACGACAAGATCGTCTCGGTCGGCATGTACGAGCATGTCGGGATCGCCAACCTGCCGCTCTACTTCGCGACAATCGCACGCTTGTTGCGGCCGGGCGGGATCGCGCTCAACCACGGCATCACCACCACCGACCGCGACGGCCGCGCGCAAGGCCCGCCGGGCGGCGAATTTATCGACCGGCTCGTCTTCCCCGGCGGCGAGGTGCCGCACATCTCGCATGTGCTTTATCAAATCGCCGGCACCGGGCTCGAATTTCTCGATATCGAGGATTTGCGGCCCCACTACCCGCCGACGCTGTTGCATTGGACGCGGCGCCTGGAGGCGCAGCGCGAGGCTGCCATCAAGGCGGCCGGCGAGCAGAGCTTCCGGATTTGGCGGATGTACATGCCGGCAATGGCCTGCGCCTTCGATCGAGGCTGGCTCTCGGTGTACCAGGTCTTGGCGCAGAAGAACCGAGCGGGCGGATTGGCGCCCCGGCCGTGGACCCGCCGCTACCAATACCTGCCGGCGCTGCCCGTGCCGCTCAGCAACGGCCTGGACTGGGGCGATCTCTAGCACAACAGCACAGAACGTTGGCTAGTGCGTTCTGGGGCCGAAGAAAGGAGATGGCGACGAGCGGCCATTTTGCCGGACGAGCTCTCTTAGCACTGCCTGCCGGAGACTCCCGGTTCATTTTGTCTGAGCCACACGGTCCCCGAAAAAGAGACAGGTCAGCGCGGACCGACGTACCTCACCTGGTTGAAGTAATACTGTGCCCGCTGCGGTGGGATCTGCCTGATATAAAAAGTGTTCGGGTCATAGCAACCCCAGGCCGAGATGCTGTTCAACACCTGAACTTCCAAGTCAGCCTGCATGCCGGGGGTGAGCTGAAGGGTTTGCGATTGGTTGAAGTCTGTCGTGCAGCTCTCCACGGTAAAGTAGTAGGAACCAGGGGCGAAGTCTCGGTAGAATGCGGTACCCGCATAGCTCGGGGCGAGAGGCGCGCCGTTGACATAGGTCATTGGCGTCCATTGCACTCCCAGCCCGGGCTCGAACTGTCGGAACACCCAGACCCTCGCCGAGCCTGCCGGCACCGGCGGGATCTGTGCCTGAGCGACCCTTTGGCTCGGCTCGGAGGCGCAACTGGAGAGCTGAAGGGCACCCAGGACCAGCAACAATGCCCCATATGGACCGCATATTTTGCAGATCAGCCCAGCAACACATTCTGAGAAGCTCGGCATGGCAGTTTCGTTAAGTTCTCTGCCATCTCAACGCGTAATTGGCCGTTTGGTTGCCTTATCTTCCGGAGTTGGCGCAATTTCTTGCAGACTAGAATGAGCACTCAAAGGATATAGACCGAACTGGTCCTGCCTTCGGTCCCGCCCGCCGGTCGGAGCAACAAGGTCGGGTCTCCCCGGTTCCGCCTGGCAAGATCGGCTCCAACTCCCGCCGGGCGCATTTTACAATAGGGGCGTTCCGGTCGCGAAGGTTGCGCCCGAAGCCCCCGAGGGGATAAGACCCGGCAGCACTCAGTAAGGAGAAACGTCGTGGCGCGCGGTGACGAGCAGCACAGAAACCCGAAATCCAACATCGAGATCGCGCAGGCTGCGGCGATGCGCCCGATCGGGGAGATCGCGGAAAAACTCGGCATCCCTGATGATGCGGTATCCCAATACGGCAAGTACAAGGCGAAGATCTCGCTCGATTACGTCCGCTCGCTTCCTGATCGGCCGCAGGCTAAGCTCATTCTCGTCACCGCGATCACCCCGACGCCGGCCGGGGAAGGCAAGACGACGACGACCGTCGGACTCGGCGACGCGCTCAACCTGATCGGAAAAAAAACCATGCTCTGCCTGCGCGAGGCGAGCATGGGCCCGTGCTTTGGCGTCAAAGGTGGTGCCGCCGGCGGCGGCTATGCGCAGGTCGTGCCGATGGAGGACATCAACCTGCATTTTACCGGCGATTTGCACGCGATCGGCGCTGCCAACAATCTGCTCGCCGCGATGGTCGACAACCACACCTATTACGGTCTCGATCCGCGCATCGACCCCCGCCGGGTAACGTGGCGACGGGCGATGGACATGAACGACCGGGCATTGCGCACGATCATTTCTTCGCTCGGTGGCGTCGCCAACGGCTATCCGCGGGAGGACGGGTTCGACATCACCGCGGCTTCACAGGTGATGGCCACGTTCTGCCTGGCGACGAGCCTGCAGGATCTGCAGCGCCGGCTCGGCAACATCATCGTCGGCCAAACGCGCGAGCGCAAATCGGTGACCGCCGCAGACGTCAAGGCGGCGGGCTCGATGACCGCGTTGCTGAAGGATGCGCTGGCGCCCAATCTCGTGCAGACGCTCGAGCACAACCCGGTATTCATCCATGGCGGTCCGTTTGCCAACATCGCGCATGGCTGCAATTCGGTGATCGCGACCACATCGGCGCTGAAGCTCGCCGATTACGTCGTTACCGAAGCAGGTTTCGGCGCCGATCTCGGAGCCGAAAAATTCATCGACATCAAATGCCGCAAAACCGGGCTGCGCCCGGCCGCCGCCGTGGTGGTGACGACGGTGCGCGCGTTGAAGATGCACGGTGGGGTGGCGCTCAACGCGCTGCGCGCGGAGAATGTCGCCGCACTCGAAAAGGGCTTTGCAAACCTGCAGCGACACCTGGCCAATATTCGCCAGTTCGGCTTGCCGGCGGTGGTGTCGGTGAACCGCTTCAGCGCCGATACCCCGCGCGAGCATGCTCGCCTGAAGGAGCTGTGCGCGGCCGAGGGCGTCAAGGCGGTCATTGCTGATCACTGGGCCGAGGGCGGCGAGGGAGCGGTGGAGCTCGCCCGCGAGGTCGTCGATCTCGCCGAGAGCGGAGCGGCAAAGCTAAACTTTCTCTATCCCGACGAGATGCCGCTCCTCGAGAAGCTCCGCACCATCGCCCAGCGCATGTACGGCGCCGAAGACATCGAGGCTGCGAAACCGGTGCAGGACCAGCTCGCGCAATTTCAGGACCAGGGCTTCGGCAATTTCCCGGTCTGCATCGCCAAGACCCAGCTCAGCTTCACGACCGATCCCAACGCCAAGGGCGCGCCGAGCGGCCACACTGTGGCCGTGCGCGAAGTGCGGCTTTCAGCGGGCGCCGAGTTCGTCGTCGCGATCTGCGGCGACATTATGACATTGCCCGGACTGCCGCGGGTGCCGGCCGCGAACAATATCGAAGTCGACGCCGAGGGCCGCATCACCGGATTGTTCTGAGCCCGGTTGCCGGGTGGACGCCGCCGAAGTCAAGCTCTGGCGGCGGGCGGAGCGGCAGCGCCTGCTCGCGTTGCGTGTCGCCGTAGCTCCGGCTCAGCGCCGCCAATGGGGGCAAGCGATAGAGGGACGACTGCGCCCCTTGCTGGCGGAGCAGCCCGGGATTGTGCTCGGCGTGTATTGGCCCTTTCAGGCGGAATTCGATCCGCGGCCGCTCATCGACTGGCTCATTGCGCGGGGGTCGGCAGTTGGGCTCCCCGCTGTGGTCGACAAGAAGGGGCCGCTCGAATACCGAGCTTGGCGGCCGGGAGAGCCGCTGATTGATGGAGTATGGAACATCCCGGTTCCCGAAAAACGCGATTTGGTGATACCTCATGCAGTGTTGGCGCCGGTCGTCGGCTTTGACCGGCAGTGCTATCGGCTGGGCTATGGCGGCGGTTATTTCGACCGCACCTTGGCGGCATTATCGCCGCGGCCGCGGGCGATCGGTGTGGGCTTCGAATTGTCGCGGATCGAGACGATCTACCCGCAGCCCTTCGACATGCCGATGGATGTCGTCGTCACCGAAGCGGAAACCCGTCGACGCTGAGAGGTTTTCGCGCCGCAGGCGTTAGCCCTGCGCATGCAGGCGGTGGAAGGCGTCATTACCCTGATCCAGGAAGGGCGGTTCGAGCTGGTCACTGACGGCGGCCGCGTGATGCACTTTATGCTCGCCCACGGCTCCTCCGTCGAACCGCAAGACCTGCCGCCTCTGCAGCAGGAGCGCCGCCGCGTCCGGGTCGAATACACGAAGCCCACCCGAGTGGTGACTCATGTCGCGCACACGCTCCGGACCGCCGACCGCAGTTCGAGCAAAGGGATCGGACAATGAAGTTGAGGCACACGATCGCCGACCGGGTCGCGGGTTTTGTCCGCGACTGGTCCTTGCCGCGCCAGTTGGCCGGCGAGGACCCGACGCGCGAAGCGGCGCAGAGCACGATGTCGCGGCAATTGCGCCCGCGGCTCGAGGAGGCGGACACGATCGGCACCAGCATCTGCCCCTATTGCGCGGTCGGCTGCGCGCAGCTGGTCTACGCCAAGGCCGGGAATGTCATACATATCGAAGGCGACCCGCGCAGCCCGATCAACGAGGGTACGTTGTGTCCCAAAGGGGCGGCGACTTTCGGCTGGCTGACCAGCCCGCAGCGGCTGACGAAGGTGCGCTATCGGGCCCCTTACTCGGAGAGCTGGGAGGAACGGCCGCTCGGGTGGGCGATGGACCGCATCGCCTATCTCGTAAAACGCACGCGCGACGAGACGTTTGTCAGCAACCTGCCGGACGGCACGCCGGTCAACCACACTCTGGCGATCGGCTCGCTCGGCGGCGCGACGCTCGACAATGAGGAGAACTACCTCATCAAGAAATTGTTCGGCGCCGGTCTCGGCATGGTGTGGATCGAAAACCAGGCCAGAGTGTGACACAGCTCGTCGGTGCCTAGTTTAGGTGCTACGTACGGGCGTGGAGCAGCAACACTAGCACAATGGGATCTGGCTAATTCGGACTGCATCCTCGTGATGGGGTCCAATATGGCCGAGAACCACCCGATCGCCTTTCGCTTCGCATTGCAGGCAAAGGAGCGCGGCGCGACACTCATTCATGTCGACCCGCGGTTCACCCGCACCTCGGCGCTGTGCGACATCTACGCGCCGCTGCGCCCCGGCTCGGACATCGCCTTTCTCGGCGGCATTATTAACTACATCCTCGAGCACGATCTGTGGTTCAAGGAATACGCGCTCGCCTTCACGAACCTCTCGACGATAATCGACGAGCGGTTCCAGGATGCCAGCGAGCTCGACGGCTTCTTCTCGGGCTGGGACGAGGAAAGCCGGTCGTACAAATACGACAGTTGGCAATACCAGGGAGAGGTCGTGCCGGCCTCATTGGCGGAGCATTACGTCAATACAACAGAAAGCTTCGCCGACAAAACCAAGCGAATGGAAAAGGGGCCGCCGCCGCGCGATCCGACTCTGCAGCATCCGCATTGCGTCTACCAGATCTTGCGGCGCCACTATGCCGCTTACACGCCGGAAATGGTCGAGCGGACCACCGGTTGCCCGCGCGAGGTGTTTGTAAAGATCGCGGAGGCTCTGGCCCGCAATTCCGGCCGAGAGCGCACCGGGACAATCTGCTACGCCGTCGGCTGGACGCACCACACGACCGGGGTGCAGATGATCCGCGCGGCGGCGATGATTCAGGGGCTGCTCGGCAATGTCGGCCGCCCAGGCGGCGGGATCCTGGCGCTGCGCGGGCATGCCAGCATTCAGGGCAGCACCGATATCCCGACCTTGTACAACATGCTGCCGACCTATCTGCCGCAACCCAATGCGTTCAAACCGCACAAGACATTAAAGGATTATCTCCAGCACGAGCGGACGCCGACCGGGTGGTGGCACAATTTTCCGAAATACGCAGTCAGTCTACTGAAGGCGTGGTACGGAGATGGTGCGCGGGCCGACAAGGAGTTCGGCTATGGCTGGCTGCCGCGCATTGTTGGCGACCATTCGCAACTGCCGATGACATTGGCGATGCGCGACGGCGTGATCCGCGGCATGTTCATGCTGGGGCAAAATCCGGCCGTCGGCGGGCACAATGCCGGCCTCGTCCAGCGCGGCCTCGCGGAGCTCGATTGGCTCGTCGTGCGCGACATGACCGAGACCGAGACGGCGTCGTTCTGGTATGCCGGGCGGCCGGTGCGTGACGGCGAGATCCATCCGCGCGACATCCGAACCGAGGTGTTTTTGATGCCCGCCTCGCTCGCCGCCGAGAAGGCCGGTTCGGTCACCAATACGCACCGGCTGCTGCAATGGCACGACAAGGTGGTGAGCGGCCCCGGCGACAGCCGCTCCGAAACATGGTTCATCTTTCATCTCGGCCGGCGGCTGAAGCAGCTCTACTCCGCCAGCAAGAATCCGAAAGATGCGGGGCTACTGGCATTGACCTGGGACTACCCGACCGAAGGCGAGGAGGAGGAGCCTTCGGCCGACTCCGTGCTCAAGGAGATGAACGGCTATACTTGGCCCGAGCGGCGTCAGATCGAGAGCTTTCAGCAGCTCAAAGACGACGGGACGACCGCCTGTGGCGGGTGGCTCTATTGCGGCGTCTATCCGAACGAGGGAGACAATCGCGCGCGGGCGCGCCACCCGGATGGTCCTGAGGGGCCGGGCACACATTTGGGGTGGGCCTGGGCCTGGCCCGCCAACCGCCGCAACATGTATAACCGCGCCTCGGCTGACGAGCAGGGCCGTCCGTGGTCCGAGCGCAAGCGGCTGATGTCGTGGGATCCCGCCCGCGACGAGTGGGTCGGCCCCGACGTCGTCGATTTCGAGCCGAAAAAGCCACCCGGCTACCAGCCCGATTGGGGCGAGAATCCCACGGGCATGGAGGCGCTCGGGGGTGACTGCCCGTTCATCATGATCGCCGACGGCAAGGCCTCGTTGTTCACCCCATCGGGGCTGAAGGACGCGCCGCTGCCGGCGCATTACGAGCCGGTCGAGTCGCCGATCAAGAACCCGTTTTACGGACGGCAGAGCAGCCCGGTGGCTAAGGTCTGGAACCGGCCGGACAACCGTCTGCATGAGCCTGCCGACCCGCGTTTTCCGTATGCGCTGACGACCTACCGGCTGACCGAACATCATTCGGGCGGCATTCCGACGCGCACTGTGCCCGTGACAGCCGAACTGCAGCCGGAGGCGTTTGCTGAAATCTCCCCCGAACTCGCCGAACAGCTCGGCATCCGTAATCTCGACTGGGTTACGGTCGCGACTTTACGGGGTGAAGTCGAGGTCAAAGCGCTAGTGACCGAGCGGGTGCGGCCGTTCCGGCTCGATGGCGAAACGGTCCATGAGGTCGGTCTGGTCTGGCATTTCGGCTGGAAGGGTTTTGCGCAGGGCGACATCGCCAATATCCTCAGCGCTGTCGTCGGCGATCCCAATACCTCGATCCACGAGGGCAAAGCTTTTACGTGCAGTCTGCGGCGCGGCCGCCGAGAGGCGGCGAGATGACGGTCCATCCTCGCGTGCTCGACTATCCCCAATCCTTTCTGCCGGGAGTGATCCCGGACGAAGCCGAGCTGACCGCCGGACAGCGGGTCGGAGCGGGCCGCAGCTACGGGTTCTTTACCGACACGACACTGTGCATCGGCTGCAAGGCTTGTGAAGTCGCCTGCAAGGAATGGAACGCATTGCCGGCCGACGACCTCGGTCTGCGCGGCACCAGCTACGATAACACCGGCGATCTTTCGGCGACGACGTGGCGTCACGTTCATTTCATCGAGCACATTGCCGAAAATGGCGGGCGCGCGACGACGATGCCGCCGTTTCAGAGCAACTGGTTGATGATGAGCGATGTTTGCAAGCATTGCTCGCCCGCCCCGTGCCTCGAAGCCTGCCCGACCGGCGCAATTTTCCGCACCGAGTTCGACACGGTCGTCGTGCAGCAGGACATCTGCAACGGCTGCGGCTATTGCGTGCCGGCATGTCCGTTTGGCGTCGTCGATGTCAGCCTCGAAGACGGCAAGGCCCATAAATGCACGCTGTGCTACGACCGGCTGAAGGGCGGGCTCGAACCCGCCTGCGCGAAATCCTGCCCGACCGACTCGATCCAGTTCGGCGAGCTTGGCGAATTGCACGATCGCGCCCATCAGCGCGTCGAAGTGCTGCACGCTAAGGGCGTAGAGAATGCGTATCTGTACGGCGCTCCCGGAACTCCTGGCGCTACCGGCGGTCTGCAGCAGCTGAACGCGTTCTTTCTGCTGACCGCTCCTCCTGAGACCTACAATCTGCCGCGAGCGCCGAGCCGCCCCGCCGAACGGGTGGGGCCCAGCCTGGCCGCTGGTCTCGCCACCATCGCGGGCCTTGCTTTCGCCAGTTTGGCGATGTTTGCCGCCGGGCGAGCGGATTGACGATGAACGCCCCCGCACTTCTTCCCGAGCGCGCTACAGATCGTCAGATTCTGACCTATTACGGACTGCCTGCAGTAAAGCCTAGTTTATGGGGTGGGCTGGTTTCGGGCTATATTTTCATTGCCGGGGTCGGCGGATCGGCCCAGATCATCGCTACTGCAGCCGATTTCGCCCGCGACCCGCGTCTCGCTCCCGTTATCCGCCAGGGCCGCTACATTGCATTGGGTGCAGCAATCCTGGGCGCCCCGTTGCTTATCATAGACCTGCACACGCCGCAGCGCTGGTACAATATGCTGCGTATTTGCCGAAGGACTTCGCCGATGTCGATCGGCACGTGGGTCCTGATGAGCTTTGGGTTGTCGAGCTTTGCCGTCGCGGCGCTGCAATACGTATCGGGTCGCCTGCGCCGCCCCAGCCGCACGATGCAGACCACCATGAAGCTGCTGGAAGTTCCAGCGGCGCTCACTGGGATGGCGATGAGCACCTATACGGGCGCGCTGTTGTCGGCCACCAGCACCCCGCTTTGGGCTGCCGCTCCGTGTCAGATTGCTGCCTTGTTCGGAGCTTCGGCTATGGCATCGGGGACCGCCGCGCTGGCGCTTGCCGGGCAATGCCGCGGCGCTTCCAGCGAAGCCGGCCGGGCGCTCGACCGCATCGCGTTTCTCGCGAGCGCCGTTGAGGTTGTTCTGATGTTGTCGCTGCGCCGGCGGCTTTACGAAAAAGGGGTAGCGGAAGCCCTTGGCGACCGCGGCTCGGGTCTCGCTTACGACTTTGGCGCAGTAATGCTCGGCGCGGGTGTCCCTATGCTTCATCATGGCCGGCGCATCCTCAGGCCCAACCGCGCACGGCGCCCCTCGATGATGGTCTCGCTGGCCGTTCTCGCCGGCGGATTTCTATTGCGCCACATATTGCTGAGTGCCGGGAATGATTCGGCGAGACGGCCCAATGACTATTTTCGGTTTGCCGGAGGGCCTCGGCAATGACGGCGCTTGCCTGCCGAGCGGCGCTCGCCGCACTCGATCGTGCGCTCGAGGACCGGCCCGATAAGATTTACGACGACTTGGCCGCGGCCGTCCGTTGTCTGGTTCAGCTGCGCAGTGAGCTGACGGCAAAGCGGCGGGAGGACGCGCCCGGGGGGCCGTTGGAGCGGTGCAATGCCATTCTGAGCATGGTTGTCGGCGGAGAGTATCCGTTGGCCGGCATTCGACGTGAGCGCCTACAGAAGGCTCGTGACGAACTCGCCTCGCTGCTCGATGCCCAGGCGTGCTAACGGCCCTCGTTCCAACCCCATCGATGCGGCATCCGCGCCGGTTCGCGTTCGGCCATCGCATTCAACCGATCGAGCACGATGGTGGTGCGGGCCGCCACCCGCATCAGATCCGC
>JAFASL010000822.1 GCA_019244535.1 Alphaproteobacteria bacterium | reverse complement strand
CAATCTCGCCGCCTACACGGCAGTCGACCGCGCGGAGAGCGAGCCCGAGCAGGCCTGGGCAGTCAACTGCGCCGGTGCCGCCCACATCGCCGCGAGTTGTGGCGACAACGGGACGCCACTCGTTCATCTATCGACCGACTACGTGTTCGACGGCGAGAAAGCCGAGCCATACCACGAAGAAGACCGGGTCAACCCCCTAAATGTCTATGGAGCGAGCAAGGAGGCCGGTGAGCGAGCCATTCGGGCGGCGGCGCCCCATCACATCATCTTGCGCACGGCCTGGGTCTACGGCGCGTATGGCGCAAACTTTTTGAAGACGATGCTCCGGCTAGGCGCCGAGCGGTCGGTATTGCGGGTTGTCGCGGACCAGCGCGGCTGTCCGACGGCTGCCGCGGATATTGCAAGCGCGCTTGTCGCGATCACGTGCCAAATCGAGCGCGGCACGGCGCAGTGGGGCACTTTCCACTTCACCGCTGCAGGCAGCACCAGCTGGCACGGGTTTGCCGAGGAGATCGTGGCCTTGGCAGAGACCTTCGGCGCATGGTCGAGCGGGCCAGTGCCCCGCGTGGAACCGATTACCACGGATCAGTATCCGACGGCGGCGCGGCGGCCGATGCACTCGGTGCTCGATTGCCGCAAGATCGAAGGTTTCGGCATCGTTCCGCCACGCTGGCAGTCCAGCCTCCCGGCGGTGCTCCGAGAACTGATTCGGACGAAAGGTCCATGAAGGGGATCGTTCTGGCGGGCGGCTACGGCACGCGCCTCTATCCGGCCACCCTGGCGCTAAGCAAGCAGCTGCTGCCGGTCTATGACAAACCGATGGTTTATTACCCGCTGACGACCCTGATGCTGGCGGGGGTACGCGATATTCTGATTATCACGACACCTGCGGAACTGCCTCGGTTTGCCAGCTTGCTGCGCAACGGCGCGCAGTGGGGGCTGTCGATCCGATATGCCGAACAGGCAAGGCCCGACGGGCTCGCGCAAGCCCTGCTGATTGGGCGCGAGTTTATCGCCGACGATCGTGTAGCCTTGGTTCTGGGAGATAATATTTTCCATGGCGACGGATTGCCTGCGATGCTCCGGCGGGCAGCGGCGCCACGCTCGGGCGCCACGATCTTTGCCTACAAAGTGCGCCATCCAGAAGCCTACGGCGTGGTTGAGTTCGGCGCCGACGGCGCGCCAAAAGCGATTGTCGAAAAGCCGCGCCGGCCGCGTTCGCAATGGGCCGTCACCGGCCTTTATTTTTACGATAATTCGGCTCCGGACGTCGCGGCATCCCTCAAGCCTTCGGCGCGCGGCGAATTGGAGATCACCGACCTCAATAATTTCTACCTGTCCCGGGGGATGCTCCAGGTCGAGCGCTTCGGGCGCGGCTTCGCGTGGTTTGATACGGGCACGCATGATTCTCTATTGGAGGCATCCGAATTCGTCCGCACGATAGAATTGCGGCAAGGTTTGAAAATCGCCTGTGTCGAGGAGGTCGCCTACCGGATGGGGTACATAGACGCAGAGCAACTGCTCGGACTTGCCAGAGACTTCAGCAAGAGCGGATACGGCAGTTACTTGGAGCGCCTGGTCGAAGAACCTTGCTAGAGTCGTCAGATCAAGTTTCGGTTGTCATTGCGAGGAGCGGAGCGACGAAGCAATCCCGAACGGCGGCGCTTGACTGGGACGCATTGCGCCGCTGCGCTCGCAATGACCAATTTTCGCGTTTACCATAGTGGATGGCGGTCCGATCAGATGATTCTGCGTCCGCGCAGCTCGGCGAGGATCTGTTCAGCAGCCGCCTCCGGTGAGATGCCGATCGTTGCCACTCGGATCTCGGCGGCTTCCGGCACCTCATAAGGCGAGTCGAGGCCGGTGAAATGTTCGAGCCGCCCGGCTTTCGCCTTGGCGTAAAGCCCCTTGGGGTCGCGCCGCATGCATTCCTCCAGCGGCGTATCGACAAAGATCTCCAGAAAGGCGCTGGGGGCTGCCAATTCGCGGACGAGTCGGCGTTCTGCGCGAAACGGGGAGATAAAGGAGCAGATTACGATGAGCCCGGCCTCGGCCATCAGCTTGGCGACTTCTCCGACTCTTCTGATGTTCTCGACCCGGTCCGCCTCGGTGAAACCCAAGTCGCGATTGAGGCCGTGGCGAACATTGTCGCCGTCAAGCAGCATCGTGTGCCGACCGAGCGCGAGCAGCTTTTTCTCGACTATGTCCGCGATCGTCGATTTCCCGGCGCCCGACAATCCGGTCAGCCACAGCACCGCAGGGCGTTGGTCTTTCAGCGCGGCGCGTTCCTCTCGGCCGACAGTCAGCGCCTGCCAATGGATATTGCTGGCTCGCCGCAGCCCGAACGCAATCATTCCGGCTCCGGCGGTCTCATTGCTGAAACGGTCGATCAAAATGAAGGCGCCGGTATCGCGGCAAGCATCGTATGGATCGAAGGCCACGGGTGCCGCTGTCGACAGATTGCAAAACCCGATCTCATTGAGCCGGAGCGTTCGATCCGCCAGATGCGCCAGCGTCTCGACATCGACGCGATGCTTGAGCGCGGTGACGGTGCCGGGCACGGTGCGCGTTCCGACTCTCAGCAGATAGGAGCGGCCGGGGACGAGCGGCTGTTCGCTCATCCAGATCACATACGCGGCAAACTGATCGACATGCTCGGGGGCTTCGCCGGGCTTGGCGAGCAGATCGCCGCGCGCAATGTCGATATCGGTTTCGAAAGTGAGGGTGACCGCATCGCCTTCCCGAGCGCGATCAGCTGCACCGTCGAATGTCACGATTTCCTTGATCCTCGCGGATCGATCGGAGCCCGCCAGCAAAACCTCCTGGCCGGCGGCGATCGACCCGGACACCACGGTACCCGAGAAGCCCCGGAAATCGCCATTCGGGCGATTGACCCACTGCACGGGAAAGCGGAACGGCCGGTCGACGCCACTGTTCGATACGTCTACCGAATGGAGATGTTCGAGCAGGGTGGGTCCTCTGTACCAAGGCGTCCGCGCTGAAATCTCGGTCACGTTGTCGCCGAGCCGTGCTGAAAGTGGAATGGCTGCCACAGAAATCTCGCCGAGTTTTGCGGCGAATTTCGAAAAATGCTCGGCAATGTTTTGGAAACGGCTCTGCTCGAAGTCGACCAGGTCCATTTTATTGACGGCGAGCACGATATGACGGATGCCTAGCAGGCAACAAATATAGGCATGCCGCTTGGTCTGCGGCAGCAGGCCCTTGCGCGCGTCGACGAGGATGACCGCCAGCTCCGCGGTCGAAGCGCCGGTCGCCATGTTGCGCGTGTACTGCTCGTGTCCCGGCGTATCGGCGATGATGAAGGCGCGTTGTGGGGTCGCGAAAAAGCGATAAGCGACATCGATCGTGATGCGCTGCTGGCGCTCGTCCTCAAGGCCGTCGAGAAGCAGTGAAAAATCGAGATCGTCCCCGGTCGTCCCGAACCGTCGGGATTCGCGCTGCAATGTGCCGAGCTGGTCGTCGAAGATGGAGCCGCACTCGTAGAGCAGTCGGCCGATCAGCGTCGATTTGCCGTCGTCGACCGAACCGCAGGTCAGCAGACGCAGCAGATCCCTGCCTGGGCGGGGGGAAGCCTGGCCACAGAAGCGCAACATTAGAAATACCCTTCGCGCTTTTTGCGCTCCATTGCCGCCTCCTCGTCGGCATCGATTAGTCGGCCCCATCGTTCGGACTGGCGCGTACTGCGCAACTCCGCGGCGACATCGCTCGGCGTGGTCGCGCTCGATTCAATCCCGCCGGTAAGCGGATAGCAGCCCAAGGTGCGGAATCGGATCCAGCGCAGTTCCGGGCGCTCGTCGGGTGCTAGCGGCAGGCGATCGTCGTCGACCATGATCCAGCCATCATGGCGCCGCACTACCGGGCGCAACGCGGCGAAGTACAGTGGCACAACAGGGATCTCTTCCGCCGCGATGTAGTCCCAAATGTCCAGTTCGGTCCAGTTGGATAGCGGGAACACACGCATGGACTGCCGGTCGTTTAGACGCGTGTTGTACAGTCGCCAAAGTTCCGGCCGCTGGTTTTTGGGATTCCAGGTGTGATTCGCACTGCGCAACGAGAAAATTCGCTCCTTCGCCCGGCTTTTTTCTTCATCCCGGCGCGCGCCGCCGATGCTGACATCAAAGCCGTGGCGATCGAGCGCCTGCTTCAGTGCTTCGGTCTTCATCACTGCGGTGTGGAGAGCCGACCCTGAGGTAATCGGGTTGATTCCGCGTGCCTTGCCTTCCTCATTCATATGGACGATGAGGTCGAGCCCGAGCCGCCGCGCGGTATCGTCGCGAAACGCGATCATCTCGCGGAATTTCCAGCCTGTGTCGATGTGCAGAATTGGAAAAGGCAGCGCGCCCGGAAAAAACGCCTTGCGCGCCAAGTGCAGCATGACGCCCGAATCTTTACCGATCGAGTAGAGCAAGACCGGGTGGCGGAATTCGGCGGCAACCTCGCGCATTATGCCGATCGACTCGGCTTCGAGGCGCTTCAGATATTCGGGCAGAGACTGCGGGGCCAGAGTTTCGTCGCCAAAAATCTGCAAAACGACCTGTCTTTAGCCCGACATAGGCGGCCGCAGTGTCGCGGTCAATGCAGCTTTGGCGTCCGGAGAAACCGCGTGCGGTCGGCGGACAGGATGCGAACCGTCAGCGTCTCGTTGTCCCGTATCACCTGCAGCACGACCTCGCTGCCTGCGGGGCCGCCTGCCCACACTTTCCGCCATAGGCCGGCGAGGCTGGCGACAGGATCGTCGCGCACTGCCAGGATGCGGTCCCCCGGCCGCAGCCCGGCTCTGCTGGCCGGCCCTTTGTCGGCCAGTCCTGCGACGACGATCGCGTCCTCGACTTCGGCGGCGTACAGCCCGAGCCACGGGCGTGCAGGCCGGTTCGGCCGGCCATAGGTCAGCATATCGTCGAGAATTGGAGGCAATAGCTCGATTGGTACCACCATGTTGACGTCGCGCCGTAGTTCGCGGCCGCCATTGGCGTGCTGAACGTGCAGCGAACCGATGCCGATCAGCTTTCCATCGCCACCGATCAGCGCAGCGCCGCCCCAGAACGGATGCGCTGGCGCCGTAAAGATCGCGCGGTCGATGACATATTCCCAATATCCAGCGAATTCCTGCCGCGCGACGACCCTCGCAGACAATGCGTGGCGCCGGCCTCCTTCGGCGGCCATGATCGCCCGATCACCGGCGCCGACCCGAATCCCGATA